>JAQBPH010000418.1:0-4821 GCA_028287625.1 Chloroflexota bacterium
GATGCCGTCGACGATTCGCACGCCGCCGATGACCAGGCGCAGGGCCGAAGCGGCGATGGCGGGGGCGGCCAGGCGGTCCGGCGCGACATCGGCCGCGCCGGACACCCGCGCCTCGGCGGGGGCATGCCCGAGCAGGTTCACGTGGCCGCGGGGGCGGTGGCGTCGGGCGGGATCGTCTTGACCAGCTCGGGTTCCCAGGTCGTGCCCTGCTGGACGAGCTTGGCCTGGAACATCGGCTGCAGCATCGCATGGTCGCGGGCGCGGATGGTCTCCGGCCCCTTCGGCGCGTCGAACGTCCACCCGTCCAGCGCCTTGATCATGCCGTCGACGTTGTCACCGCCAGCCTGCTCGACCGCGTGCACGATCATCTGCGCCGCCACGAACCCGTCAGGCGAGAAGAGATCGGCCGACGACCCGGCCTTCTCGATCGCGCTGATCATGGCGGCGTTGGCGGAGTTGCTCGTCGCCTGCGGGAAGTAGTAGCTCAGGAAATTGATCCTGCCGGCTGCCGGGCCGTAGGCGGCGAACGACCCCGCGTTGCCCAGGCCGGTGACGACCGCCGTCGACGAGAGCACCTTCTGCTGATCGAGTGCCCGCCACATCGGCAGGGTGGTCGCGCCGGCCCAGGCGACGAAGACGAGGTCGGCCTTCGCCTGTGCGGCCTGGAGTGCGAAGGGCGTGAAGTCCGTGGCCGTCAGCGGCACCAGCAGCTGAGACACGTGCGCGCCCTTGCCACCGAGGATCGCCTTCACCGCGGCGGCGTTGCCCTGGCCGAACGTGGAGTCCTGGGCGAGGACCAGCACCCTCTTGCCGGCAGGGTCGCCGATGTACGTGCCCGCGGTGGCCACGTCCTGGTAGGTCTGGCGTCCGGAACGGAACACGTACCGGTTGATGCCGGTGATCCTGTCGGCGGCGGCGGGACCGCTGATGTAGAGGACCCTGTTCTGCGCGGCCAACGGCGCGAGTTGCGCGGCGATGCCGGAGTCGACCGTACCGGCAAGGATCCTGTACCCATCGCCGATGTACTGCTTGGCGGTGGCCGTGGCCACGGCCGGGTCGCCTGCGTCGTCGGCGTAGGTCACGTCGATCCTGTGGCCCCCGGCCGTACCGGTGCCGTGCGTCGCGTAGTCCAGCCCGGCCGCAAAGCCGTCCACGTAGTTCTTGCCGTAGGCAGCGAGCAGGCCCGTCCTCGAGTACACGACTGCAACCTTCACCGTGGACGCGCCGGCCCCCGTACTGTTGCTCGCGCATCCGGCGAGAAGCATCCCCGTGAGGGCCGCGACCGACGCGACCGTCCACAATTGTCTCCGCATCAAGTTGGCCCCTCGCGGGCCGTGCCGGGAACCCGCGCAGATAAGAGTGAGGACTCAATGGTACGCCGTGAAGCCGCGCGTGAGAATTGTCGCAACCCACCAGATGTGCGCGGCAATGTTGGCGGAATCCTCAGGCGACTCGTTCGCGGAGGCGGGACATTGAATTGCTCGCGGCACGAGAGCTGAGCCAGCGCTACATCGCTGAGGCGGAGCTGTGCTGACGGGAGGGCAGGGGTCGCGTCTGGGCTGGCGAGATCGGCTCACTCGAACCTCACGTCATGCGACCTCGTCCTGCACCTTCCCCAGGCGGATGGAACGCTCCACTCCCGCCGCCTGCCAGAACCACCGCCGCGGGCCGCGCGGGCGCCGCTGGAGGCTCGGGCTGGGCCGGTCGGAGGACCAGCCCGTGCATGGGCGGACAGTCCCGCGCGCGTCTGAAAAACCCGGTGCCCTAGCGGCGTGGCCACCAGCTTCGACCCGCTCTTCGGTCGACGGTTGCTACAAGCACCTGGGAGGCTACGCCGTCCTCGTCCCCGCCCTCAGCGGGTCACCGGCAGGCATGTGCCTAAAGTTATGAAGGTACATCCGGCTGTTCGGGCAGGTTGCTCAATCCCTTGGGACATTTGAGGAGTGACCGCAGAGTGCGACTCTCCTCACACGACACGGGGCGCCTGGGAATGCCGATTCTCAGGGTTCGACTGCGGCCCCGGCAGCCTGACCCCACCGGAGGTCCTTTCCATGTCCCTGCTCAACCGCGCATTGCGGCGAAGAGCCATTGTCGGCCTGAGGCTCGCTGTGGCCTCTGTCGCCGCGACGAGCGCTGCACAGCCGGCCCATGCGATGGCTGCAGTGGCCGTTCCGGCCGCAGCCACTCAACCGGTCCACCCGCCGCTCACCGCGGGCGGAGTCCTGAACCCGACCTGCATCGCACTGCTTGGTCTCGTCGGTCCACTATTCGGTCCCTTCGGCACCGTCACCGTCGCCACCGCCGGCAATCCTGCCGGGTACATCTCGTCGCTTCAGGGCTTTCTGTTCGGCTCCCCGGCGGCGCCCGGCCTGCTGCAGGTCTGCCCCTAGTAGTCGCCTGGCGAGCGAAGGCCCCCGAGATCTCGGGGGCCTTCGCCCTCGCGGAGCGCCGATGCGGCAGGGGTCGATGCCTCCGCCGGATGCGCGCGTCACGTGACCCTGCCCGGCGCATCGACGGCGCGCTCGCGCAGGCGACGGAGACCCGGTGTCGTCACTTCGATCCTGACCCTCGGCACCAGGCGGGTGAATTCGGTTTTGCCCGGTCTGACGACGGCTCCCTCAGGGCTTGACCACCTCTCTGACCACCACTGGTAGCGACGCGCGCCGCCGGTCCAGCGTCGAAGTCGTCGGCCGAGATGCGTGGCACCGTGCGAGGAGCCCCGCCCCCGGCGCCACCGCGTGCATGACATCGCGTGCCCCCCAACACTGGCAGGCACGCGTCGCCACCAGTCGCACCGCTCACACCACGCGACGCCGCTTGGCGAACATCAGCGCCGCGCCGAGCAGGCCTGTGGTGAAGATCGCGATGAAGGTCCAGCCCAGGGGGCGGAGCGGGACCCATGAAGGAGGCGATCAGCAGCAGGCCGACGATGACGACGCCGACGACCAGGAGGAGGATTGACAGCCCCTCAGGATGGGTCCCGGCGTCGAACCCTCACTCCAGCGGCCGGCGGCCCTCCCACGCGTGACGTAGGTGTCCAGGGTGATTCCGCTGGTCGCGTGCCCGAGGATCTCCGACACCACCTTTGGGGTGAACGCTGCTGCTCAGCAGCAGCGTCGCCGTGGAATGGCGCAGGTCGTGGAAGGTCTCTACCATGAGGGTGAGTCAGCCCCAGCTTTGACCGGGGTCGGCCGGCGTCCCAGCGGCTTTAGCGTGTGACCGCGACCGGGGTGCCGCCTGCACCACCGTCGTAGACAAGGCGGCTGCCGAGGGGGTCCTGCAGACGAACCGTGGTGGCGGCGAAATAGCCGCCCAGCGAGCATCCAGATGGACCGCGCCTCCCTAGCATGATGGTGACTTTGACCGCTGATTTCGACTCGGAAACACGGACGCCGGTCAGGAAGCCGCAGGAGTAGGGGTGGGCGGCGGTCGGGGCTGGGTTCGGCCCGCGCAGATACCCCAGCAGCAGGGTGCGCCCGTCCCCCTCGAGATGAAGGCTGTCTAGCGCCTGCTGCGAGGCGGTGTCGGCGACGCCAGGGCAGGCGACGTCGAGGCCGTTCGGCCCCGGGGTCGCGCAGGACAGTGCTGCTGCCGCTGGCGGTGATGGAGTAGATCCGCACCCGCAGAGGACGCTCAGAGACGAGAAGGCGGCAAGAGCCACCAGCCCCTGCGAATGGGATTGCCGGAACGTCAGCCTCACCGGTGCTCCTGGTGCGAGGGTGGGATCGTGGTTCAGCCTGCCACGACCGTGTCCGGCCACACCGCATATGTCGTGACGACCTGCTCACAACATCGTGATCCGTCCTATGAGGCGGAGCCACCAGTCGCTGACTGAGCGGAGCACGCCGCGCCCGGCACTGCCGGATCCAGGGTGCTATTACCTGGGAGTGATGGTGAGATCCAATGTGCAGTTGTGGCCCTCGGCCATCTCCTCGATGCTGCTCGTGACGGAGAACAGATCCTGGGTGGTGGCCGTGAAGTCCGCGTGGAAGGACCGACTGCCAGCTCCGAGCCAAACTGTTTGCTTCCAATGGCCGCTGCTAGGATCTCCGGTGACCAGGTAGTAATTGGTCCCCGGGCAGTCGCGCAGGATCGAGGTCGTGCGGTAGGACCCTGCGTCAAGGAAGACGCTGCGGGGGCTCGGCAGTCCGCTGAGGTGCACCGCGCTCAGTCAGACGGGGACCGGTGTGTAATGGCCCCGCCTCGCGATGGGTCACGTAGAGGCAGGTGGCGGCCACCACAGCGGCGGTGAGGCCGAGGCCTCCCACCAAACGGAGGGTTTGGGTGCCGGGGTGAGGGGGTCTCATGGTGGCTACCCTACCTCGTAGCCTTTCCGGTGGAATCCGCGTAACCCTGGGGTGACACTGGCGACGAAGATCGCTGTGTCAGCATGTCCAGGCTGGAATGGAGGAGCGACTTTGGGAGGACAGGGCCCCCCGAGGTGGGCCGCCGCTGGAACACCTCCGGCACCACCTCCAGGGCCGCCGAGATGGGCTGCGGCCGGGTCCACGAGGGGTGCCCTGCTGCTGCAGGCGGTCGGCGGGCTCGGCGACGACCGCGAGCCGTGATGGTCGGCCACTTCCAGCGCGAGGGAAGCAGCCATCCCCACAAGGAGGACGGCGATGCCGGCTACGCCCCAACGGCCGCCGGGCAGCCGTCGACTGGTTATCACTCGTCGACCGTACTGTCTTCGCCGGAACCCGAGCAGTACTTCATCGATTCGCGACGGGGCTGTCTCCAGTGCGAGGCGCCGACGGCTTGGCGGCGTTCGTCGCCGGCCGCCATGGGACGAGCCCCAACCGGAACCGGGATCGCGCTGGG
>JAQBPH010000228.1:0-8283 GCA_028287625.1 Chloroflexota bacterium
CGGCCTCGATGCGGTAGTCGACCTCCTCGCGCATCCGCTCGCCGAGCTCCTCGATCATCGACCGGGTGTCCAGGCCGGGGAAGGCGCTGGCGGCGACCCGGCGCAGCAGCGCGACGTTCCGCAGGTCCGACTCCAGGCTGCGGGCGATGCCCGGGTACTGCACCTTCACGGCGACGGCGCGGCCGTCGTGGGTGATGGCGCGGTGCACCTGTCCGATCGAGGCGGCGGCGAAGGGCAGCGGGTCCCAGCGCGCGAAGACCCGCTCGGGGAGGGCGCCCAGCTCGTCGCAGACCATCGTCGCGGCCAGCTCCGCGCTCATCGGGGGGGCGTCGTGCTGGAGCCGCGCCATGGTGGTGCGGAAGCTCTCCGGCATGCCGTCGTCGAGATAGCTGGCCATCTGGCCGAGCTTCATCAGCGCGCCCTTCATCGAGCCCAGCTCCTCGGCGACCTCGTCGGCGCTGCGCAGGGCGAGGTCGGTGCGCAGCTCGCGGCGGCGCTCGACCGAGGCGAAGATCAGCTGCGGCGAGCGGGCGGCGTAGCGGCCGCCGATGCGCAGCGCCAGCCGGGCCATGGCCGCGCCGCGCTCGCCGCGCGACTGCAGCACCGCCATGCCGGCGCCGGGGCGGAGGAGCCGGCGCAGACCCACCGCGCTGAGGCCGGCCACGGCGGCGGTGCCGGCGACGGCGGCGATCGCCCGCCTCATCCGGCGGCCCGCATCCGCAGCTCGATGCGCCGCCGGGCCTCGAGCACCCCGGGCAGCGATTCGAAGGCGAAGTCGAGCACCCCGATCAGCTGCCGGACCGGCTCGCGCTCGAGCTCGGCGGGCGGCGGCGGCTCCCATCCGTAGAGCGAGCGGGCCCACTCCGGCAGGGTTCCGACCGCGACCCGGCCGACGTCGTGCCAGAGCTCGCGGGTGTCGTCGTCCAGGCCGGGCGGGTCGAGCACGATCGCCATCGCCTCGCGAGCCGCCGGGGTGGCCTGGACCAGGTCGACCGAGGTGAGATACCGGGTGAGGCCGGCGACGTCGTGGGGAATGATCTCCTCGGGGACGCCGAGGATGGAGGCGAAGCGCACCATCTCGGCGACATAGGCGTCGGCCGCGGCAGGGTCGAGCCCGCGGCCGTAGGCCTGCGTCACCGCGACGATGGAGTCGACCATGGCGGCGTGGACCCAGAGCAGCAGCGCCGGGTCCTCGGCGCTGTAGGCGAGGCCGGTGACCCCGTCGACCCCGTGCACCCGGGTGTGGATGTCCCGCACCCACGCGGCGGCGGCGAGGGCGGCGGCGCGCTCGCCGTAGGTCACGGTGAGCACGTAGCCGCTGGTGGCGGCGAGGCGGCCGAAGGGATCGCGCTGCCAGTCGCTGTGCTCGGCCACCCCCGCCATCGGCAGGGGGTGGAGCGCCTGGAGCATCAGCGACCGGATGCCGGCGACCAGGAAGCTGCGGTCGCGGTGCACCCGCCACACCACCGAGCGGGGCCCGAAGAGCCCGTCGTCGACGGGGCGCTCGGGCACGCAGCGCACGAAGGTCCGCGCCAGCGGCTCCAGCGCGGTGGGCTGCATCTCCACTCCCACCCCTACGCGGACCTCCTCATGCGCGGATCATGGCGCCCACCACGATACCTCGACAGAGGGCGACGCCCTCCTCGCCCAGGAGGGCGCGCTTGGCGGCGGGGCCGCCGCAGCCGTAGTGGCCGATGCGCCCGTCGGCGCGGACCACCCGGTGGCAGGGCACCACCAGCGGCAGCGGGTTGCGGGCCAGCGCGGTGCCCACCGCCCGTGCGGCGCCGGGGTGGCCCACCCGCTCCGCCAGCCAGGCGTAGCTGCGGGTCTCGCCGGGCGGGATCGCGCAGGTCTCCAGGAGCACGCGGCGCTGGAAGTCACCGAGCCCGTCCAGCCGGGGCCGCCACTCCCCCCTGCCGGCGGCGGCGTCCTGCAGCAGGTGCCGCAGCAGCTCGGGCAGCTCGACCGGCTCGGGCACCACCCCCAGCACGCCCAGGCACCACTCCTCCACCGCGGCGGCGGGGCCGTCGGGACGGATGGCGATCGGCTCGGCGCCGTCGTGGACCACCCACACCTCCCCCACGACGGTGGCGAGCCGTGAGCACAGCACCCCGCGCAGAATGGTCGTCATCGCTCTCTCCTCCGGTGACGGACGTCGGACGGCCTCCCAACCCGTCCCCGGCCCCGCAGGGTTGCACCGCGGTCGGTGTCAGCGGCCGCTCCGGCCGGCCGCACGCCGGCGCTCGGCCCGCCGGCAGCGCAGCAGCTCCTCGGTGTAGGGGGCGATGACGGTCACCAGGAACGCCGACAGGTTCGCCGCGAGGTACGGGCGTGAGACCGGCCGCAGCTTCGGTCGCACGCGTGACCGACCCGCGCCGCCGGGTGCCGACCTCAGCTGGTCCCAGTGCAGGCACAGCATGAGCGAGAGGCAGGTGAAGGGGATCGCCTCCATGTAGCTGTGGACCATGTCCTCCGTCGACGTCACCTCCCGGCGGCGCCTCGCATAGGTGACGTCGTAGAGCCCGGTCATCTCGTGCGCCAGGAACCCCAGTGCCATGAGCGCCAGCACCGGGGTCGTGACCTCGAGGAGGAGGGCGAGCAGCAGTGGGATCCCGCTCTCGGCGAGCATGAGCAGGTGGAGGAGTGACTCGCGCGTCCCCGCGGTCTCCTCGATCCTCGCGCGGCGATGGTGGAGCCAATCCAGGAGGGCGACCGCCATCCACATGGGGAGAAGGAGGTAGAGCAGGTACGCCACGGCGGCGGGTTCGATATCGAGCCGCCGCCTCAGCTCGCGGGGAGACGCCGCGATGGACCGCAGACCTTCGGCGGCGTCTCGTCGCCGCGCGAACCGGGTGAGCGATGTGATGGTGCGCACCTGTGCTGATTCCTTCCTTTCTGCCGTACCGGCGCTGGTACATCTACTGATATCGATACCGACAAGTTCAATGCGAGCGGCATTGCAGCGGGCCGCTCCGTCACCCGGCCACCTCCCGGCTGGCGCGCCGGAGGACACCTGCGCTATAACCTCCGATCAGGCGAACAGAGGTTCGTGAGGCCCGTGAGACCACGCGCAGGAGGAGGATCCGTGGCGACACCCAGGACAACGCCCCGATCGACCGAGAGCCCCGAGAAGGACCCTCGCGACTGGACGACCGGCGATGAGCCCATGACCGGACCCCAGCGCAGCTACCTCACCACTCTCGCGAGGGAGGCCGGCGAGGAGGTCTCCGACGACCTCAGCAAGGCGGAGGCGTCCGAGCGGATCGACGAGCTCCAGGCGCGAACCGGTCGCGGGGCCTGAGGTGACGGCGATGAGGACGGATCCGCCGTCCCTCGGCGGCACGACGTAGGGCTTCCGCCGAGCCGGCCCGCAACGGCGGGGCATCACCTCCCACACCGTGGCGCTCATCCCTGCAACCCGGGGCCGGGCGGCGGTGTTGAGGAGGCGTGATGCAGCAGACTGCGCCGGCAGATGAGCGCCGCGTCGTGAGCCCGCGGGCGCGGGCCGGAGCCGCCCTCGTCGAGCGGCTCGCCGCCGACCTCGACGGCGTCTTCGAGGACGTGGTGGTCGAGCACCAGCAGGCCCTCTTCGCCTTCGTCACGGGACTCTGCGGCGACCCCGGCCGCGCCGAGGAGGTGGTCCAGGACGCCTTCGTCCGCGCCCACCGCGCGCTCGGCGGCTACCCCGCCGACCGCGTTCGCGCGCTGGCACTGCGGCCCTGGCTGTTCCGCATCGCGCTCAACGCGCTGCGCAACAGCCTGCGCGGCCGGCACCTCCAGCTGGTGCTGGTGGAGACCCCGCCCGACGGCGTCGATCCGGGCGCAGGCCCCGAGGCGGAGGCGCTGCGCGCGGCCGAGCGGAGGCGGCTGCTGCGGGCGCTGGCGTCGATCCCCGAGGAGCAGCGGGCGGCGGTCCTGCTCCGGTACGCCCACGACCTGAGCTACCCGCGCATCGCCGAGGTGCAGGGCCGGCCGCTGGGCACCGTGAAGTCGGACGTCCACCGCGGGATCGAGGCCCTGCGGCGGCGGATGGGAGCGGAGGTGGAGGTGTGATGGCTGAGGACGCTGTGGAGGCGGGGCTGCGCGAGCTGGGCCGGTGGCCGGCCCCGGAGACGCTGGTGCCCGGAGTGCTGCGGCGGCTGGGTCTCGGCTGCTGGTACGCGCCCGCGGAGGGCCCGCTGGGCACGGTGTTCGTGGCCCACGGCCCGGCCGGGGTGGTGGCGGTCCGGCGGGAGTCGAGCGGGGCCGAGTTCGAGGCGTGGTTCCGCGAGCACCGGGGCGGCACCGTGCATCCCGCCGGCGAGCTGCCGGAGGCGCTGGCCGCAGCCGTCGCCGCCGGGCTGCGCGGCGACGGCCGGGGGGTGACCGTCGACCTCGGCGGCCTCACCGACTTCCAGCGCGACGTGCTCGAGGCCACCCGCACCATCCCCCGGGGCGAGGTGCGCACCTACGGCTGGGTGGCGCGCGAGATCGGACGGCCCGGGGCGGTCCGGGCCGTGGGCACCGCCCTCGGCCACAACCCCATCCCTCTCGTCATCCCCTGCCACCGGGTGGTCCAGGGCGACTGGCGGCTGGGCCAGTACAGCGGCGGCGGGCCCGAGGCCAAGCGGCGGGTGCTCGCCGCCGAGGGGATCGACGCCGGCGAGCTGGAGGCGCTGGCGCGGGCGCGGGTGCGGTTCCACGGCAGCGACAGCACCCGCATCTTCTGTGTCCCCACCTGCCGCAGCGCGCGGCGCATCACCGACGCGCACCGGGTGGCGTTCGGCTCGGAGCGCGAGGCCCGCTCGGCCGGCTACCGCCCCTGCCGGCTCTGCCGGCCGGCGGCGGCGGCCTGAGCGTCCGTCAGCTCGCCTCCTTGAGCTCCGTCACCAGCTCGGAGACCGACTTCTGCGCGTCCCCGAAGAGCATCACCGTCTTGGGGTTGTAGAAGAGCTCGTTCTCGATGCCCGCGAAGCCGGGGTTCATCGACCGCTTCAGCACCACCACGTTGGCCGCCTCGTCGACGTTGAGGATGGGCATGCCGTGGATGGGGCTCCCGGGGTTGTTCCGCGCCGCGGGGTTGACGACGTCGTTGGCGCCGATCACCACGGCGACGTCGGCGCGGCTGAACTCGTCGTTGATGGCGTCCATGTCGTAGAGCTGTGAGTAGGGCACGTTGGCCTCGGCGAGCAGCACGTTCATGTGCCCCGGCATCCGGCCGGCGACCGGATGGATGGCGTACTTCACCTCGATGCCTCGCGCCTCGAGCTGGTCGGCGAGCCGCTTGACGTCGTGCTGGGCGCGGGCGACGGCGAGGCCGTAGCCGGGCACGACCACGACCAGGCGGGCCAGCTCGAGCAGCGCGACCACGTCCTCGATGGTGGCGCTGCGCACGTCGCCCGCCGCCTCCGCCGGGCCCCCGGCCGCCCCCTTCGCGGGGCCACCGCCGAAGGCGCCGAAGAGGATGTTCACCAGAGAGCGGTTCATCGCCTTGCTCATCAGCTGGGTCAGCACCGTCCCCGAGGCGCCGACCAGCGCGCCGCTGACCACCAGCACCTGGTTGTCGAGCACGAACCCGGTGATCGCCGCCGCGACGCCGGTGAAGCTGTTGAGCAGGGAGATCACCACCGGCATGTCGGCGCCGCCGATGGGCAGCACGAACAGCGGGCCGAGGATGAGGGCGCCGATGGCGAAGGCGAGGAAGAGCCCGATGCCACCCTGGTTGATGACGATGATCACGCCGAGGACGAGGATGGCGGCGAGCAGTCCGGCGTTGATCAGCTTCTGCCCGGGGTAGGTGAGCGGCCTGCCGGTGATCAGCTCCTGCAGCTTGCCGAAGGCCACCATGCTGCCGGCGAAGCCGATGGCGCCGATCATGCAGCTGAGCAGGATGGTGACCGCGTCGATGCGCGGCACCGTGCCCGAGGAGTTGAGGCGGCGGAACTCGTCGGCGGCGATGAGCGCGGCGGCGCCGGCGCCCATGCCGTTGAAGACCGCGACCATCTGGGGCATGGCGGTCATCCGCACCCGCCGCGCGGCCACGGTGCCGATGACGCCGCCCACCACCATCGGCGGGAAGATCAGCAGCCAGTTGTCGAACCCGGCCTGCTGCAGGGTCACCACCACCGCGATGGCCATGCCGACGACGGCGAGGCGGATGCCCTGGAGCGCGCTGCCCGGGGTGCGCAGCCGCTTGATGGAGATGATGAAGAGCATCGCCGTGACGATGTAGGTGAGGGTGACCCAGGGCGCCGGGTTGCCGGTCACGCGGCGGCATCCTTCGGCTTGCGGGCCTGCACGCCCCTGCCCTTGAACATCTCGAGCATGCGGTCGGTGACCACGAAGCCGCCGACCACGTTGAGCGTGCCCAGGAAGACGGCGACCACGGCGACGGTGTCGGAGATGGCGTCGTGGCCCACCGCGGCGACGGCGATGGCGCCCACCAGCACGATCCCGTGGATGGCGTTGGTCGCCGACATCAGCGGGGTGTGGAGGATGGCGGGCACCTTGGTGATCAGCTCGAAGCCGACGAACACCGCCAGGGCGAAGACGAAGCAGTCGATGGCGAGCGCCTGGCCGGTGATCCCGTGCATCCCGATCCCCACCTTGTGTGCCACCCGAGCGAGAGCGGCCACATGGTACCCGCCGCTGCGGTGGGGGCAGCGGCGCCCGGGCCGGTCGAGGGGAACGGCCGTTCCACCGCCCAGGTTTGGCCGGGGAGCGGCCTCGGTAGGATCAGCCGGCAGCCCTCCACCCCGAACGGGAGCACCATCCATGGCCGAACCCATCCGCTTCCACCTCGACCCCCTCTGCCCCTGGTGCTATCAGACCTCGCGCTGGGTCCGGCGGCTGGAGGAGCTGGGGGAGGTCTCGGTCGACTGGGCGGTCTTCTCGCTCGCCATCGGCAACAAGGGCGACGAGGGGCGCGCCGCCACCGACACGGGTGCCGCCCCCGGCCTGCGCACCCTGGTGCTGGTCCGGGCGGAGCACGGGGCGGCGGCCGCCGGCCGCTTCTACGCCGCCCTGGGAGCCGCGGTGCACGAGCGGGCCGCCCGGCCCGACGACCGGGAGGTGCTCATCGGGGCGCTGCGCGAGGCGGGCCTCGACGAGGTGCTGCTCGACCGGGCGCTCGCCGACCCCGCCACCTGGCAGCAGGTGCAGGACGAGCACGACGCCATGGTGGCCCGCCACAGGGGGTTCGGCGTGCCCACCATCGTCCTCGACGGCGGCGAGGGTGCGGCCATCTTCGGCCCGGTGATCGCCGAGGTGCCCGAGGACGCCGAGGCGGTCGAGCTCTGGCGGCACGTCCGCTGGCTCGCCGCTTACGAGAACTTCGCCGAGCTGAAGCGCAACCGGAGCAGCCTGCCCGACCTCGCCAGCGTCCGCAGGGCGAGGGCGGCCGCCTGATGGGCCGCAGCCCCCGGGAGATCCTCGAGACCGCCACCACCATCGCGGTGGTGGGCGCCTCGCGCGACCCCGGGAAGGCTGCGGGCTCGGTACCCCTGGCGATGCAGGCGCACGGCTTTCGGATCATCCCGGTGAACCCCTTCGCCGACCAGCTCTTCGGCGAGCCCGCCCACCGCCGGCTCTCCGACATCATCGAGCACGTCGACATCGTCGACGTCTTCCGTCCCGCCGGCGAGGCGGGGGCGGTCGCGGCCGAGGCGGTGGCGATCGGCGCCGGGGCCGTGTGGCTGCAGCAGGACATCGTCTCCGAGGAGGCGCGGCGCATCGCCGAGGAGGCGGGCGTCGACTACGTCGAGGACTTCTGCATCGCCGTGGCCCGCGCCCTCCACCGGGTCGAGCGCCCCCGCTGATCAGCCGGTGGCCGGGGCCGCCTGCAGGCGGGCGCCGATGCACTCGCCCATCTGGCCCATCATCCGCCGGGAGACGTCCTCGATGACGCCGCGGCCGAACTGCGCGACCCGGCCGGTCACGGTCAGGTCGGCGGACAGGCTGACCGTCGACCCGCCGCCGCCGGTGGTGGCCACGCCGAGCACGAGATTGGCGCGCACCGACCCCTGGCCGCCGATCTCGCGGCCCTCGCCCCTGATGGTGACCGTGGCGGAGCTGTCGTCCTCGACCATGTCGACGATGTGCGCGGTGCCCTGGTAGGCGACCTGGACCGCACCGACCTTGATCTTCAGCTTTCCCCGGAAGGTCTGCGAATCGACCACCTCGGAGAGCTCCGCCCCGGGCAGGCAGCCGACCACCTGGTTCACGTCGAGCAGGTAGGCGAAGACCCGGTCGGGGGGTGCGGCCACGGTGAACGAGCTCTCGATCTTCATATCGCCTCCTCGACGC
>JAQBPH010000480.1:0-12045 GCA_028287625.1 Chloroflexota bacterium
CGGTGTCGGGCAACACCGCCGGGGGCAGAGGCGGTGGCCTCTACAACGGCGTCGGAGGCACGCTGACGACGACCAGCACCTCCATCTCGGCCAACGCCAGCTCGGCGCAGGGCGGCGGTATCGCCGCCATCGACTCGACCGCGACCACCCTCACCAGCAGCCCGGTCAGCGCCAACAGCGCCACCCTGAGCGCCGGCGGCGTGTTCCGCCTCGGCGGTGTGATGACGATCACCCCCTCCCCGATCACCGGCAACACCCCGAACGACTGTGTGGGCAGCCTCCCTGCGCTGGGCAGCTGCACCACCTGACGACCGCCGACACCATCCCGCCATCACCAACGGAGAAGCAATGGGGCCGCCCGCGGGCGGCCCTTTTGCGTGCGCTCTCGTGCGCGTTCCTTGCACGCGAGCGCACCCGGCAGGGCATGGTGCTGACATGCTGCCGAGGCCACCTCCCGGCTGATCCTTGGCGCGGTGCGATCACCAGTGCCCAGCGTGTCACGACAGCCGCTGCGTCTCCCATGACGCCCAGCGAGACAACCACGAAAGGTGCAGGTACAGCAGTGCCAACCGTCTATTCCTACAGTTATGTTATACTCTGCTCCAAGTCGGCGCGGCGCATCAGGCGGTGGAAGAACATGCCGAGCGAGCAGCAGCTCTCCAATGTGCTGAGCGAATTCGCACGTACCATGGTGACGGACTTCCCGATCCAGGGCATCCTCGATGAGCTGGTGCTGCGCATCGTCGAGATCCTGCCGATCACCGCGTCCGGGGTGACGCTCATCTCTCCGGGGCGCAATCCCCGCTACGTCGCCGCCTCCAACGCATCGGCATTGCGCTTCGAGCAGCTGCAGACCGAGCTCGGCGAGGGGCCGTGCCTGGCGGCCTACACCACGGGCGACGCCGTCGCCGTTCCGGACCTGCGAGAGGAACGGCGGTTCCCGAGGTTCATATCACAGGCGCTCGCCGCGGGGCTGATGGCGGTGTTCACGTTCCCCCTGCGAAATGGAGATGCCCGGCTGGGCGCGCTCGACCTGTACCGGGACACCGCTGGGCCGTTGGACCCGGGCGCGATGACGGCGGCCCAGACCCTGGCCGATGTCGCCGCCGCGTACCTGCTGAACGCCCAGGCGCGCGCGGACCTCCAGGACTCGTCCGACCGATCCCGTGAGACCTCCCGGCACGATGCCCTGACCGGCCTGCCCAACCGGATCGTCCTGCTGGAGCGCCTCGAGTATGCCCTTCTTCCCAGCCGATCGGCCAGGATGGTGGCAGTTCTCTTCGCCGATCTGGACCAGTTCAAGGCGGTCAACGACATGCATGGTCACCAGGTCGGCGACGAGCTGCTGGTGGCCGTCGCCGACCGGCTGACCAGACACCTGCGGCCCGGCGATACGCTGGCGCGCCTGTCCGGAGACGAGTTCGTCATCCTGTGCGACGACCTGAGCGGACGGTCGGAGGTGGATATGATCGCCGCCCGGATCGGCGCCGCGCTCGGCGAGCCGTTCGTGCTGTCGAGCGGCGAGGTGCAGACGACCGCCAGCATCGGCATCGCGCTGACGGGACGGGGCGTCCATCTCCCCGAGGAGGTCCTCCACGACGCCGACCTCGCCATGTACCAGGCGAAGCGCAAGGGCGGCGCCCGCCACCAGCTCATCGATCTCGACGAGCAGCGGCAGGTCGAGCAGCGCGCGAGCCTGCAGCGCGACCTTCATCGCGCCCGTCGGGGTGGTGAGCTCAGGATCGAGTACCAGCCGATCGTCAGGACCGTCGACGGACGGATCGTCGGGGCGGAAGCCCTCCTGCGCTGGGCGCATCCCTCCCGCGGACTGGTGTCGCCGTCGACGCTCATCCCCCTCGCCGAGCAGGCCGGCCTGATCACCGAGATCGGACAGTGGGTGCTCGAACAGGCCTGCCGGGACCTGCGCAGCTGGCGTGACCATCACCACACCGACGACCTCGCCATCTCCGTCAACGTGTCGGCGCACCAGCTCATGTCCGCCGACTTCACCGCCACCGTCGAGGACGTGCTCCTCACCACCGACACCGCCCCCGAGCTGGTCACGCTGGAGCTGACCGAGAGCGTCTTCGTCCGGGACAGCCAGCGCGCACTCCTGGTGCTCAACGACCTGAAGCGCCTCGGAGTGATGCTGGCCCTCGACGACTTCGGAACCGGATACTCCTCGTTGAGCTATCTCAACCGGTTTCCCGTCGACATCGTCAAAATCGACCAGGGGTTCATCGCCAACCTGGGACGCGACAGGTCGAGTCACGCCATCGTCTCTGCGGTCGTCACGCTCGCCCACGCCCTGAGTCTCACCGTCGCCGCCGAAGGAGTCGAGACCGTCCGGCAGCATGACGATGTCGGCGCCCTCGGCTGCGACGCCTGCCAGGGCTATCACTTCGCTCGACCCATGCCGGCCGAGGCGTTCGACGCCCTGATGGGCCACCGCGTCGTCGGCGGCAACCCGCGGCTGCCCTTGCTCGCCTCGGCCTCCTGACCCGTCACCTCCGCGGGTGATCACGGAAGAAGGGCCTCTTCCGGACCAGTGGGTGTGAGACAGGGGTCCACGGCCTCCGCGGCTCCGTCTGCGCGCCGTTCGCCACGGCGTCGGAGAGGGCGCGCTCGAGCTCGTGGCGCGACCCGATGCCGAGCTTGGTGAAGACCTTGTGGAGGTGATACTCGACGGTGCGGCGGCTGATGAACAGCCTGGCGCTGATCTCGGAGTTGGAGAGGCCGTTGCAGGCGAGCCGTGCAATGTGGGACTCCTGGGCGGTGAGCTGGCTGCTGGTCTCGACGGTGCGTTCGCGCGCGGTCTCGCCGGTCGCGAGCAGCTCGCCACGCCGCTCCGCCCCTTGTGGACGGTCGCGAGTAGGCTGAATCCTACGGCAGGGGCTCGCTGGCGCAAAGACGCCCGGGGGACGACTGGCGAACGAGCAGCGGGCGTGAGGTGTGTCGTCGGTCCGAGGTGGGCACTGAGCGCTCGTGCTGCCACAGGATGGTGTTGGTCACACGCGCACACCCAGCAGGACGGCCTTGTTGAGGCGCTTCGTCTCGCATGCGTTCTGCCAGGCTGCCTCGTGCTCTGCCTCCTCTCGTCGCATGCGGCGGCCCATGGGGAGGGGGGCGGCGACGCCGTGGGGACGCAATGGCCGGAAGGCGTAGACCTGCCAGCGCCAGGGCCACCATGCTGGGCCGGCGGGCAGGGCGCGGTAGGTGGTGCGGCTGGTGGGCCTGGTGACGGCCTGGACTCTCGGGGTGCCCGGGTGGTCGACGGTCCGTGCCATGCTGATTCCCCTGGTGGCGAGCCTCTGTGGCCCACCCGCACAGGCCACACTGCGCAGCCCGCACTTCCTGAAGCCATGCCTCTGCAACGGCCCACCCTCCCTCTGCCCACGAGTCTATTGCGGAAGCGGCGCTCCTGTCATCGCCAGGCCTGACCATGCTCGCTCATCACTTTCAGCTACCACGGCTGGCCAAAGGTATCCATTGTCCTTCTGGCCAGGTGTTCATGGCGGGTGGCCCTAGCCGCCAGGATCCGCCGCGGAGGCGGTGCCGACGCGATCCGACCTGGTCGGGAGCGGCGACCGTGCTGGTCACTCGGGCCCGGTGGCGTTCACCGCCACGCCGGAGGGACTGCTGGCGGTCGCAACGGTGGTCGGCCACTGAGCACCGAGCCCGAGGCGGACGGCGCTGATGTCGAGATGACCGAGGTCCTGCTGGACGAGCAGGCGCCAGCGCTCGGCGATGGCGAAGGCGATGGGGATGACGTCCTCGCCCGCCGCGTCGCCGGCGAGGTCGAGGTCCTTCAGGGCCCACTGGAGGCTGAAGTCGGCACGGTAGTCGCCGGAGTCGATCTTCGCCAGCTTCGCCAGGGCCAAGCCGGAGGCGAGCGGTCCACCTGCGAGGGCCTCGAGGAGGCCGGGGTGCGGCACGCCGAGCCCGTCCGCCAACGCGGCGCATTCCGCAGCACCCTCCACCTGGAACGCCAGCCAGGTGTTGAGCACGAGCTTCATCCGGCTCCCCGCGCCCGCGGCACCCAGCCAGAGGCTGCGGCGGCCGAGGGCGGCGAAGACCGGGGTCAGGGTCTCCTCCACGCCGTCGGGTCCGGACGCGAGGACGAGCAGCTGGCCGGTCTCGGCGGGTTCGCGGCTGCCCGACACCGGAGCGTCGACGAAGCGGATGTCCGGCCGGCGAGCGAGCACCTCGCCCCCGAGCCGATCGGTCGCACCGGCGCCGATGGTGCCCATCTGGGCCCACACGGCGCCGAGCCGCATGGCGTCGAGCGCCCCGGCCGACAGCATCACCTCGGTGACCGCATCGCCTGTGGGCAGCACGGTGAGCACGACGTCCGCACCCGCGACGGCTGCCCGCACGTCCGTGTGCGCCCCGGCGCCCTTGTCGGCAAGACGGTCGACCGCGGTGGGTGTGCGGTCCCAGACGTCCACGACGAAATCTGCGGCCAGCAGCCGACGCGCCATCGCGGCGCCCATGGTGCCGGCGCCGAGGACCGCGACCCGGGGCCGCGGCGCCATGTTGGTGGGGGTGGGATCGGTGTTCATAGCGAGCATCCTCGTCGTCGCCGTTGCGCTGACGTTGCGCGGACGGGGACCGGACATGCAACGCCGTTGCAACGCCATCGCCGAGGATGGCCGGACCCGCCCATGTCAACCTGGGCGTTCGCGGCAGCGCGAACGACTGGGGAACCTCAGCATCTCGACCAGGACACGTTGATCTCGACGCGGGTGTGCGCCGGGCCGGCGGCGCTGTCCATGGGCCTCAGTGTGAGGGTGTAGGTCCCACCGGGAAGCCCCGTGCCCGTGAGCACGCTGCCGCCGCTCCCGCTCGTCCGGAGACCCGGTCCGACCACGGACCCCTCGATGTCCGCGCTGTCCCAGTGAGCGCAGAAGCTGCCACCGGGGCGGATGGTCATCCGATAGAACCACTCACTGCCGGGACTGATGGGACCGGTGTCCCCGTCGAAGAGGCCGTGAGTGCACGCATCCGGGGGCACGCAGGACCAGTGCCAGACGGTCGAGCAGGCGGCGGCGGTCGACGCGCCGGCGCCGACCACGGCGGCGGCGGGCCGCAGGGCCGGGAGCGACGCTGAGCCAGACGGCAGCGAGGAGGGCTGCCTGTTCGCGTGGGTGCTGCCGCCGCGGTCGGGGCCGGCGGCCACGAGGGCGAGCGTGGCCGCTGCGGCGACGGCCACTCCCTGCATCACCGCCGCCCACCAGGGAGACCGTGCGCGGCTGCGCGTCGCAGCCGGCGTGGACGTGTGGAAACGGGACAGGAGCGACGGCCTTCTGATCCTCGCCATCCTCAACGGGACCAGACCCGCATCGAGGCCACGTTGTCGTTGAACCTGTCGCCCACGTAGGGAACATCCCCCGAGCGGTCGCTGTACTCGCCCTGGTTGTTGGTCATGGCCGAGAACCAGCACGGGTCGTAGACACGGTACGAGCTCAGGTTCCTGCTCCAGTAGCCCAAACCGTTGGTGGTGTCGAGACGGTAGCCCTGCCGGTCGCACGGACCCTGCTTTCCGTAGATGGACTCTCCCCAACCCCCGTAGTTGGCCCCCGCGTACCAGGTCATGACCTGGTACCGGTCCGCGGCCGCCGCCGCCAGGTACGAAGCGCTACCGCACTTCTCCACCGCCGTCGAGGTCTTCGTCACCGCGGCGGCGCGATCGAGAACGATGATGCAGTTGGTGGGCGGAGCGGCGACCTGGGCCCGAGCGGCGCCTGGGCTTCCCAGGGGTCCGAGGCAGGAGATGGCGAGGATCGAGGCGAGGGTCCTTCGCATGGTGCACTTCCTTTTTCGGTCAGTCATGGCTGGCGTCCAGCCTGCGAGAAGGCGCTGGAGAACCGCTGGCGACGCGCTGGCGACGTGCTGGGAAGGTTCTGACGACGTTTGCGACGTCACGATGGCTTTCACCCAGGAGCTCGTCGCCAGCGGCCTCGCCTGGTCTGCACCAACTTCTGGATCTACACGGGGGTGAATGGCAACCTCACCTACCGCAAGTTCGGCGGGACCAACTGCGTCACCACCTGAGCCCACGCCGCGTGCCGACCACCTCGACGAGGGACTGGCGACGGCGGTCAGTGCCGCCACGCGGGATCAGGCCCTCCCGGCCGGCATCGAGCATCGGGTGGCCGGCCGCCTCACCGCCGAGCCGCCCCTCGAGGTCTCCCAACTGACCGGTTCTCGATGATGTGTCGGCGGACAGTCATGACTCTCCGCGAAGGGCGCAGCGTCCTGCCGACGAGAGCAGGAGCGCCGTGGTGAGCAGCAGGACGGTGAGGCCGGTCACGTGGTAGACGGCGTCACCGACCCTCAGCGGAGGTGCGCCGAGCACTGTGAACCGAAGCCCGACGATGAAGCACCGTCGTCCCCAGTGCCACCCGCCATGCGGCCGGCCGGCGGAACACGACGCTCAACGCGCCACACGCGAGGGCGGCAAGGAAGGTGAGCGATGGCGGCGGCTCTCGGTGAGAGCGTAGCCGAGCACGAGAACACACCGAAGCCGGCGACCGCCGCAACCGCAGCGGCCACTCGGCGATGCTCGAGGATGACGGTTGTGTATGCCACGATGAGGGCCAGCCAGATGGGTCCGCTCGCGTAGCCGAGCAGGCTGTAGCCCACCGTCGCCCCGAACACCACGCACAGCACCGCCACCGGACGGCGCCTCCTCCCCGCCAGCGATCCTCCGGCGACCACGAGGAATGCGACCGCACCGGCGTCGAAGGTCCGTGCCCCGTGACGGTGGCGGGCCTCGAGATAGCTCCCGAGGATGAGGAGCAGGCTCAGACCCGTCATCCGGCGGGAACCGGCCCTGTGGCGTCTCCGACGCCGGAGGAGTGCGGTCGGCTCGCCGACGCCTGCCAGGTACACGTCGCATGGCGCGTTGATGACAAGACGGACGCCATCCTGGTCGGCTCGCCTCGGCCACGTCGTCGCCGGCAAGCCCGTAGCCCGCCTCGATGTCGGCGGTCACCGGGAGATCAACGCTCGATGCGATGGCCCGGATCACGCCCCTTCGTCACCTTCGGGTGAGCGACTGACGGCTGCGCTGCAGGAAGCCGCGCTCGACCGCGTTCTCGGTGCGCGCGATCGCCGCCTCGTACGCCAGCGCCGCCTCGGAGTCGCGGCCCAGGCGTCGGAGCAGGTCGGCGCGAATGGCGTGGAACAGGTGGTAGCCACCGAGGTCGAGGCCGTCGACATGGGCGAGCGCCGCGTCCGGCCCCTCGACCTCGGCCACTGCGACCGCGCGGTTGAGGGCCACGACAGGGCTCGGGGCGAGCGACAGGAGCTGGTTGTACAGCTGCAGGATCTGCCACCAGTCCGTCATGGCGGCGGCCGGCGCGTCGCTGTGGACGGCGTTGATCGCCGCCTGAATCTGGTACGGGCCGGGCTGGTTGCGCGCGAGGCATCGTCGGACGATGGCCTGGCCCTCGGCGATGAGGTCGCGGTCCCAGAGGCCGCGGTCCTGGTCGGCGAGCAACACGAGGTCGCCGTCCGGGGTGGTGCGGGTGACTCGGCGCGACTCGACGAGCAGCATGAGCGCGAGCAGCCCCATGACCTCTGGCTCCCCGGGAATGAGCTCCGCCAGGAGCCGTCCGAGGCGGATGGCCTCTGCGCAGAGGTCCTCGCGGACAAGCTGGTCGCCTGAGCTCGCCGCGTAGCCTTCGTTGAAGATGAGGTAGACGACGGCCAGCACGGCCCGAAGGCGGCCCGGAAGCTCGCCCTCGTTCGGGACCCGGTAGGGGATCCTCGCGTCGCGGATCTTGCCCTTGGCCCGGACCAGCCGCTGGGCCATGGTCGCCTCGGGCACCAGAAATGCGCGCGCGATCTCCGCGGTGGTGAGCCCGCCGAGGAGCCGGAGCGTCAGCGCGACCCGCACGTTGGCGCCAAGCGCAGGGTGACAGCATGTGAAGATCAGGCGCAGCCGGTCATCGCGCACGGCACCCTCCTCAGCCGGCTCGCCGCGGGCGTGCAGCAGGGCGGCCTGGGCGTGCCGGTCCTCGCGGGACGCCTCCCGGCGGAGGCGATCGATCGCCCGATTGCGAGCGGTGGTGATGATCCATCCCGCCGGGCTCGGGGGCGGGCCGGCGGACGGCCACCGCTGCACAGCCGCGGTGAACGCGTCCTGGACCGCCTCCTCGGCAACGTCGATGTCACCGAAGACGCGGACCAGGACGGCCACCGCGCGCCCGTACTCCTCGCGGAACACACGTTCGATCTCGGAGGCGTCGAGGGCGGGCACGCTGCTCTCAGTCTCCGGGTTCGTCCTGGAACGGGCGGACCTCGACCGCCGCACCGCACGCCTGCGTCGCCTTCGTGGCCCACGCGAGCGCCGCCTCGAGATCAGGGGACTTGATCACCCAGAACCCGCCGATGTGCTCCTTGCCCTCGGCGAAGGGCCCGTCTGTCGTGAGCACCTCGCCATCCTGGACCCGGACCACGGTGGCCGTGTGTGCGGGGTGCAGTCCCCCGGCGAATACCCACGCCCCGGCCGCCTGCAGCTCGGAGTTGAGGGTGTTCACGTCCCGATATACCTTCTCCATTGTCTCCGCGGACGGCGTGGGGCTGCCCTCGACCATGTGAACGCTGAGCAGGTACTGCTTCATCAGTGCTTCTCCTTGACCGTACCGTCGGCACCGTGCCGGCTTCTCACCCTCTACACGAACGGATACCGACCGGATCGACATGGACTTCGGTGAGGCGGCTGCGACACCCCTCTCGGCCCCGTGGCATGCCGGAGGTCTACGGTCTCCGCCGCTCCGTCTCCGCTCCGTTCGCCACGACGCCGGGGAGGACGTTCCCGAGCTCGGTGCGCGAGCCGATGCCGAGCTTGGTGAAGACCTTGTGAAGGTGGTACTCGACGGTACGTGGGCTGAGGAAGAGGCGGGCGCCGATCTCCTGGTTGGAGAGGCCCTCGTTCGCGAGGCGGGCGATCTGCGCCTCCTGCGCCGTCAGGCGGCTGGGGGTCTCGACCCTCGGCCTGGGGACGCGCTCACCGGTGGCGAGCAGCCCGCGCGCGGCCCGGTTCGCGAAGGCATTCACGCCCATCGACAGGAACATCTCGTGCGCCGTGCGCAGCTGCTCGCGGGCATCGAGCCGCCGGCGCGCGCCGCGAAGCCACTCGCCGTAGAGAAGACGGGCGCGGGCGAGGTGGGCTGTGGCGCGGGTGCGGCTCAGCCGGTCGAGCGCCTCACGGAAGAGGTCCTCGGCGTCCCCGCCCTCTGCCACGAGCGCGAGGGAGCAGGCGCGGAGTCCCAGTGCCAGCTCGGTTCCGCTGCACCGAGCGAGCTCGGACAGCCGCTGCAGGGAGGGATGCGCGAGCTCGGGCCGGCCACTTCGCGCCGCCGCCTCGACCAGCTCGGGAATGACCCAGGCGAGAGTCTCGCCGGTCGCACGCGCGCGCTGTGCGGCGGCCAGCGCGATGCGATGCTTCCCGAGGCCGTTGTGGAGGATCGCGCTCGAGTACTCACTGATGGTGATTGCCCACCCCTCGCCCCGAGCCTCGGCGTCCCCCTGGATCTCCTCGGCGAGCCGGGCGTGCTCCGCCTCGAGGCCGCGCCAGGCGGCGAGGTAGACCTCGGCATAGGAGATCGGCGGGCTCCCGGTGGCGGTCGTGATCGACCGGGCCTCCTCGATCAGCGCCGCCGTCGCGGCGAGGTCGCCCGTCAGCACGGTCGCCCCGGCCAGGTGGGTGAGAGCGAGGGGGAGCACGGTCAGCGCGCCGGTGTCGCGGGCGAGCTGCACCGCGCGCGTCGCGAGGGTGAGCCAGGCCTCGTGGTCCCACAGCTCCCGCGCGGTGCGCAGCGCGGTCTGGATCCAGCGGAGGTCGTCGCCGTGAAGACAGGCGTCGAGGGCCCTCTTCAGCGTGGGCACCCCCGCTGCGTACCCCTCCGTCCAGAGTGCCGCGAGGCCGTCGAGCAGCAGGTCGCTCGCCTGTGGCGGTCCCGGCGCGGGCGGGGCGGCACGAGCCGCCTCGGCCACCTCGAGCGCCCCGCGCCCGCTCGCGAGAGAGCCGGCGAAGATCGCCGCGTCCAGCGCCTCGAGGTAGGTCTCGCGTGCCAGCGGGACGTCGAGCGTCTCGAGCCTGCGCGCCGCGCTGAGCAGCAGGGGAGGCGCATCGCGGCCACGCCCGGCGACGAAGGCGATCCGCGCGCGCATCCGCTCCAGCTGGGCGAGTCCCAGCTCGTCGAGCCGTCCCAGGTCCGCCGCGTCGAGCAGCCTCGACGCCGCCGCGGTCGATCCCGCGTCCAGGTGGGCATGGGCGGCGGTGAGCACGCGTTCGGCCCGGCGGGCGGGGTCGGGGGTGAGGGCGACGGCCCGCTCCAGGAGGGTCGCCGCCGCCACCAGGCTTCCTCGACCCTGCGCACCGTCCGCCGCGCCCTCGAGCTCGTCCGCGACCGCCTCGTCCGGGCCGGGCGCGGCGTGGGCGCGGTGCCATGCCCGGCGCTGGGGATCGAGGCCGGGGTCGATGGCGTCGGCGAGCGCCCCGTGGACGGTGCGACGCTGCTCCGGCGACGCCGCCCCGTAGACGGCGGAGCGCACCAGGGGATGGCGAAAGGCCATGCGGGCGCCGAGCTCCAGCAGTCCGTCGGCCTGCGCCGGAGCCACCGCGTCGACGCCGACGCCGAGCCGCGCCGCCGCTCGCCACACCAGCTGCGCCTCGCCGGTGGGCTCGGCCGCCGCCACGAGCAGCAGCAGCCGGGTCGCCGCCGGCAGCTGCCCGACCCGCCGTGTGAAGCTCTCCTCGATCCGGTGGGGGACGGCCGGCATGCCCGGCACGCCGAACCCGGCGGCAAGCTCCGCCGGCTCCAGGCCGCGGGGCAGCTCGAGCAGGGCGAGCGGGTTCCCCTGGGTCTCGGCGACGATCCGGTCGCGCACCCGCGCGTCGAGCTCACCCGGGGTGGCCGAGGCGAGCAGCTCGCGGGCGTGCCGGTCGGGGAGCCCCTCGACGCGCACCTCCGGGAGGCCCTCGAACTGGGACGCCGCGCAGGGCTCACGGATCGCGAAGAGCATGCAGACGGACTCCGCGTACAGCCGGCGCGCGGCGATGGCCAGCGCCTGGGCCGACGCGTGGTCGAGCCACTGGGCGTCCTCGACGACGCACAGGAGCGGCTGCTCCTGGGCGACGTCGGCCAGGAGGCTGAGCACGGCGAGGCCGACCAGAAAGCGATCCGGTGCGGCGCCCGCGGTCAGCCCGAAGGCGGAGCCGAGCGCATCACGCTGGGGCCCGGGCAGACGATCGAGCCGGTCGAGCATCTCCGGTCCACAGAGCCGGTGGAGGCCGGCGTACGTCAGCTCCATCTCGGACTCCACGCCGGTGACGCGGGCGAAGCGACAGCCGGACGCCGTCTCGACGGCATAGTCGAGGAGCGCCGTCTTGCCGATCCCCGCCTCGCCGCGGAGCACCAGCACGCCGCTCCGGCCCTCATGGACGGTTGCGAGCAGCCGGTCGAGAGCGGCGCACTCCCCGCGGCGGTCGCGCAGTCTCTGACGGTCCGGCGGCCGCGTCCCCACCATGGCTGAGCCGGAATCCTACGGCATGGGCTCGCTGACGCAAAGACCCTGATCGTCGAGTCCAGGAGGACCACGCACGCTCAGCCGCCAATGGCTCGTCCACTCCGTCGACGGGCGAGGCGTCTGCGCGCGCCCGTGCGATCCGCGTCACGGTGCCCTGTGCGGCAAGGCATATCAAGCTCGACGTGGGCGGAGCAGGGGTCGAACCCGCGGACGGGCTCGCGCCGAATTCAGGAGGAGCGGTTCGCTTCCCCGGGCCAGTGGCAGGGAGCGTCTGTCAGGTGCGGCCCGACCGCGGCGTTGACAAAGGATGACCGGTCCGTTGGCGGGCCGCAAACGGTGATCGCGCGCCAACCTGGCTCAGGGCTCGGACCAGCCAAGAGCCGTCTCGGCCGCCCGTCCTGCGGCTGCGTGAATGATCGGGGTTTAAACTGTCGGGTGGTGCGCTATTATGGCATCAGATCATGTAGCATGGAACCCTGGCGTATCCACCCTGCGGGGGAGGAG
>JAQBPH010000482.1:0-2721 GCA_028287625.1 Chloroflexota bacterium
GCCAGCGCCACCAGCGCGGTGGGCAGGGCGTCGGGCCTGGTCTCGAGCCTGTCCACCCGGGCGCTGACCCGGTCGAGCTTGGTGGACAGGTCGGTGGTGCTGGGAACCTTGACGGGGAACTGCACCCCGGTCGCATCCTGGACCAGATTGAAGGTCTTGTCGCCCGCCGTCACCGTCTCGTCCACCGGGGTGTCCTTGATCTTCCCCGTGAGGTGGAAGGTGTAGACGCCGGGGACGGTGGGGATGAAGTGAAACTCGTACTCCCCTGGGGTGCCCAGGCCGGTGTCGGGGTCGGCGGTGGGCACCACCGGCTGCGGGTCCATCTTCCTGCTGCCGACGCTCACCTGCACGGTGAGGTCCTTGTCGGTGATGTCGGTGAAGGCGGCGTCACCCTGCTTGACCAGCACCTGCACGGCATTGTCGAAGCCGACGAAGGCGGGCTCGTGGAGCCAGCCCAGGGCCACGGTGTACGGGCCGAAGGGATGGACGTCGTGGGCGAGGGCGGGATGGACGGCGCCGAGGGACAGTGCCCCGGCGGCGAGCGCGGCGACGCCCGCGCGGACTGCTCTGGATGCGGTGAATCTCACGGAAGGAAGGCTCCTCGGGGTGGACGGTGGACGGCGCGGATCGCGCCGGCGGGCATTCCTGCCCGCGCGTGAGTCAGTCCGAGACGAGGAGAGGCGGGGGTGGGCGGCGCCAGAGGTCGCGGCCGAAGCGGTCGAGCGGCGAGGCCGCGAAGGTGCGTGCCGCCTGCGGGGCCGCGGCGGCGCGGCCGAGGCGGCGGACCAGGGCGAGCAGCAGCCGCTCGCAGGCGGCCACGACGCCGCCGCGCTCGCCCAGCCGGCGCAGCACCAGGAGCACCGCCCAGGCGAGCGCCCAGGCCACCAGCACGTGGACGGCGAGGACCGGGGAGTGGGCACCGGCGACGGCTCCGGCTCCCGGCATCGGCCGGCCGGCGGCGAGCGCCTCGCCGTTCTCCTGGAGGAGGTAGAGGCCGATCTGGAGCAGGCTCAGGGGGAGCCAGAGGGCCAGGAGCTGCGCGCCGTCGGAGGGCCGGGGCGCCGCCGCGGCGGGCCGGCATGGGCTGCTGCGGCCGCGCCAGGCGCCGGCGAGGGCGACCCGGGCCTGCTCCAGACGGCGGCCCAGCGCCCACCACGCCCGCCAGCAGCGCACCCCCAGCAGGGCCGCGCCGAGGACGAGCAGCGCCCCCACCGGCAGCATGTAGGCGTGCACGGGGGCCAGCGCGACGATGGAGAGCCGGGCGGCACCGGACACGCGAGCGTACTCGAGCGTGTGGGTGAGCCAGACTCCGATGAGCGCGACCAGGATGACCCCGGGAGCGAGCATCCTTGGCCTCGGGCGAGGAACCATCGCGCGGAGCATAGCGCGCAGATGCGGTCGAGGCTGTCAGACTACTCCGGTTCGGGGAGCCGTCCTGCGCGGTGCAGCGACGCCGGGCGGGAGGAAGTCATGACCACGGCCTCGAAGCCGAGTGGAGGCGCCGCGCTGGCCTCGCCCACGGACCACCTCGTGGTGGCCGCCGAGGCGCTCATCGTCCGCGGCAAGGAGCAGGGCTACCTCACCCCGGACGACGTGCTCACCGGGTTCCCCGAGATCGAGGCGGAGCCCGATCATCTCGAGCGCATCTTCCAGCTCTTCCGCGACATGGGCATCGAGGTCTCGGACGGCGACCGTGACTTCGAGGCGGTCGACGACAGCGACGACGACAGCATGGACGCCAACGAGGCCCTCGGCGCCATCGCCCTCGACGACCCGGTGCGCATGTACCTGCGCGAGATCGGCCGCGTCCCCCTCCTCCGCAAGGAGCAGGAGGTGGAGTACGCGATGGCCATCGAGCAGGGCGACGAGGACGCGCGCCGCCACCTCACCGAGGCCAACCTCCGCCTGGTGGTGAGCATCGCCAAGAAGTACATCGGCCGGGGCATGTCCTTCCTGGACCTCATCCAGGAGGGGAACATGGGCCTGATCCGCGCCGTCGAGAAGTTCGACTACCGGCGCGGCTACAAGTTCTCGACGTACGCCACCTGGTGGATCCGCCAGGCCGTGTCCCGGGCGCTCGCCGACCAGGCGCGCACCATCCGGGTCCCCGTCCACATGGTGGAGAGCATCAACAAGCAGATCCGGGTCTCCCGGCGGCTGCTCCAGGAGCTCGGCCGCGAGCCCACCGAGGACGAGATCGCCGAGGAGATGGGGGTCACGCCCGAGCGGGTGCGCGAGATCATCACCATCGCGCGCGACCCGGTCTCGCTGGAGACCCCGGTGGGCGACGAGGACGACTCGCACCTCGGTGACTTCATCGAGGACAAGCTCGCCCCGGCGCCGCCCGAGGAGGCCTCGATGGCGATGCTCCGGCTCGAGGTCGAGCACGTCCTCGACACCCTGACCCCGCGCGAGCGCCGGGTCCTCCAGCTGCGCTTCGGGCTCATCGGCGGGCACCAGCGCACCCTCGAGGAGGTGGGCAAGCGCTTCGGGGTCACCCGCGAGCGCATCCGCCAGATCGAGTCCAAGGCGCTGCGCAAGCTCCGCCACCCCGCGCGCAGCGGCCGCCTCTCCGACTTCATCGATTGAGGCGCGCGAGGCGGGCAGCACCCAGTACCGGCGTGTCATAAAGGGGCCGGTGTCGGGTATCGGAGGGAGTGATCGTGGCCGTGCAGTCGTTCGTCGACGGGCTCATCCGCAGGCAGGGCTGGATGGACGGGG
>JAQBPH010000502.1:0-2817 GCA_028287625.1 Chloroflexota bacterium
GCCAGCGCACGATGTCT
The DNA here is from genome assembly GCA_028287625.1 of Chloroflexota bacterium. Taxonomy (GTDB): domain Bacteria; phylum Chloroflexota; class Dormibacteria; order Aeolococcales; family Aeolococcaceae; genus CF-96. Next base: position 18 of record JAQBPH010000502.1, read on the forward strand.
TTGGCATGAGCGGGGGGAGGCGGAGCCTCCCCCCGGTAAAAATACCGTGGAGAAACTGCCGCGTACCTCAACCCGTGGAGAAACTGCCGCGAATCTCAACCGGCGGCAGAGCGGCCAGACGCGAATCTCCACCGGCGGCAGAACTGCTGGGCATCTCCATCCGGTGGCAGATCGGCCGAGCAACTCCCCGGTGACAGATCGGCCGAGCATCCCCACCGGATCAGCCGGGTGTCTGCGCGCGCGCCGCCCAGCGCGCGGCGATGATCTCCAGGACCCTCCGGGCGACCTCCGGCTTCGGAGCGCGGGTGACCTCGGCGACCACGCCCTCGCGGCCGAGGACCGTGACCGCGTTCTCCTCGCCGCCCATGCCGGTGGCGACCTCGTTGGCGACGATCAGCTCCAGCCCCTTGCGCTCGAGCTTGGCGCGGGCGTTGTCGAGGAGGTCGTCGGTCTCGGCGGCGAACCCCACCACCATCACCCCCAGCTCGCGGGCCCGGTCGCGCACCGCGCAGAGGATGTCGGCGGTGGGGACGAGGTCGAGGCGCAGGGTGGCGTCGCCCTTCTTCAGCTTGCGCGGCGAGGGCTCGGCGGGCCGGTAGTCGGCCACCGCGGCGGCCATCACCACGATGTCGGCGGCGGCGAGGTGCTCGCGCACCGCCTCGAGCATCTCCGCGGCGGTCGCGACCTCCACGGCCTCCAGGCGGGGGTGGACGGCGGGCGGCGCCAGGGTGGTGACCAGCGTGACCGCCGCCCCCAGCGCCAGCGCCTCGACGGCGAGCGCGTTGCCCATGCGCCCGCTGCTGCGGTTCCCCAGGTAGCGCACCGGGTCGACCGGCTCGCGGGTGCCGCCGGCGGTAACCAGCAGGCGGCGGCCCGCGAGCGGGGAGGAGTCGTCCCCCGCGCCGAGCAGGGCGGCGCAGGCGTCGACCACCTCGGCGGGCTCGGCCATCCGGCCCATGCCCTGCTCGCCGCTGGCCAGGCGCCCCGCCTGCGGGCCCACCACCACGGCGCCGCGCCCGCGCAGCGTGGCCAGGTGGCCCTGGGTGGCGGGGTGCTCCCACATCCGCGTCTCCATCGCCGGGGCGAGCAGCAGCGGCGCCGCGCAGGCGAGCGCGGTGGTGGTGACCGGGTCGTCGGCGAGGCCGAGGGCGAGGCGGGCGCAGAGGTCGGCGGAGGCGGGGGCGGCGACCTGGACCTCGGCCCAGCCGCCGAGGCCGAGGTGGGCCATGCCGTGGGCGGCGACGCCTCCCTCACCCGGCTCCCAGACGTCCGCGGCCACGGCGTGCCCGGAGAGGCTCTGAAAGGTCATCGGGGCGACGAAGCGGGCCGCGGCCTGGGTCATCGCGACCCGCACCTCGGCGCCGCGCCTGCGCAGCAGGGTGACGATCTCGCAGGCCTTGTAGGCGGCGATGCTGCCGCTGACATGGAGGACGACCCGGCGGCCCGCCAGGTCAGCCTGCGCTGGCGCCACAGCTGGCCGCGACGATGTCGAGGATCTGCCCCGCGGCACGCTCCACGCTGTCGTTGACCACGAGGTGATCGTACCGGGCCGCCTCGGCCATCTCGCGGACCGCGTCGCCGTCGCGGCGCGCGAGGGCGGCGGCGTCGTCGGTGCCGCGGTCGCGCAGCCGCTGGCGGAGCACGTCGATCGAGGGCGGCAGCAGGAAGATGAAGATGGCGTCCGACAGCCGCTCGCGCACCGCCGCCGCCCCCTGCACGTCGATCTTGAGGATCACGTGCTCGCCGCGGGCGACCATCGCCTCCACCCGCCGGCGCGAGGTGCCGTAGCGGTTGCCGTGGACCACCGCGGTCTCCAGGAACTCGCCCGCCTGCTCCAGCCGGAGAAAGGTCTCCTCGTCGACGAAGGTGTAGGAGAGGCCGTCGACCTCGCCGGGGCGGGGCGGCCGGGTGGTGTAGGAGATGCTGTAGCGCAGCCCGGGCTCGCGGGAGAAGAGCTCGTGGAGCACCGTGTCCTTCCCCACGCCGCTGGGCCCGCTGAGCACGATCAGCTTCCCGCTCACAACCGGCCCTCGCGGGCCTGCTGGAGCAGGTCGACGAGGTCGGGGGGGAGCGGCGCCTCGTAGACCCGCTCGACGCCGTCGGCGGGGTGGACGAGGCGGAGGCGGCGGGCGTGGAGCGCGGGTCGGCCGGAGTGGCGGTCGTCGCGGCGGCCGTAGAGCGGGTCGCCGACCACCGGCCGGCCCACCCAGGCGAGGTGGACGCGGATCTGGTGGGTGCGCCCGCTGCGCAGCGAGACGTCGAGGACGGTGGCCTCGGCAAGGCGCTCGACCACCTGGAAGTCGGACTGCGCGGCGCGGCCGCCGTCGACCACCGCCATCCGCTGGCGCTGGCGCGGGTCGCGGCCGATCGGGGCGACGATCTCACCGCTCGACTCGGCCACTCTGCCCCAGACCATCGTCCAGTAGTTGCGCCCCAGGGTGCGGTCGGCGAGCTGGGCGGAGAGCGCCCGGTGCGCCGCCTCGGTCTTGGCCACCACCAGCAGGCCGCTGGTGAAGCGGTCGAGGCGGTGGACGATGCCGGGGCGGTCCTCGCCGGCGGCGGTCGACCAGGTGTCGCCCCGGCGGCGCAGGGCGTCGGCGAGGGTGCCGGCGGGATGGCCGGGGGCGGGGTGGACGACCAGGCCGGCGGGCTTGTCGATGACCGCGAGCCACTCGTCCTCGTGGACGATGCGCAGCTCCTCCTCCTCCGCCGCCGCCGCAGCCGGCTCGGCCGCCGGGGCGGCGGCCGGCGCGTCGGCCACCTCCACGCTCGCACCCGCCTCGACGCGCTGCGAGGGTCG
>JAQBPH010000505.1:0-2674 GCA_028287625.1 Chloroflexota bacterium
TGCTCGACCTCGTGCCTGCTGAGGTGGGGCTTGCAGGCGAAGAAGCGGCGGTACGACGTCTCCTCCGAGAGGCTGTCGTGGAAGGCGGCGAGGGCGGGGCCGTCCGCCGGACGGATGGGGCGGATGCGGACCGCCGCGCCGTCGCGGAGCAGGGCGTCGACCACCCACCGCGTGGGATAGAGCCCGGCGCCACGGTCGCTCACCGCCGGCGCGCTCATCGGGCGCCCACACGGTCGGCACGCTCGTCCCGCACGGCGCAGGCCGGCGACCGGGCGATGAGCACCGGGACGGGGCTGCGGCGGAGCATCGCATAGCCGATGCTCCCCAGCAGCGTCGCGCGCACCGTCCCCCTGCCCCGCGAGCCGAGGACGATGAGGTGGTGACCCCCTCGCCCGGCCTCGTCGAGGAGGGCGGGGACCACCTGCCCCCAGGCGTGGCGGCGTTCGACGGGAAGGTCCGGCGGCAGCGCCGCGAGCGCCTGCTCGAGGAGCGACTCGGCGTGCTCGGCCTCGTCGAACCGGAGGCGGACCAGCGCCGACTCGGGCGTTCCCGGGGTGTGGCGGCCGCTGCTGACGGTGATCACCGTCAGCCGTCCGCCCGCGCTCTGTGCGAGGTCGGCGGCCTGGTCGAGGGCGAAGCGCGACTCCGGCGAGCCGTCCACGGCGACGAGGACGCGGGTGAGCTCCCTCCCCTGCACGGGCATCGCGTCGCCGGCGGTCCCCACCACGAGGACCGGGACCTCGCTGCTCCCGACCACCGATCGGGCAACGCTCCCGAGCAGGGTGGAGGCGACCGCTCCGTGTCCGCGCGAGCCCATCACCACGAGGTCGTGGCCACCCGTCTCCAGCTCCTGGAGGACGGCCGCGGCGGCCGGCCCCCAGGCGGTGCGGGTGTCCAGCGCGATTCCCTCCGGGAGGGCCGCCCTGGCCTCGGCGAGAATGCTGTCCGCCGCCGCCGCCTCCTCGGCGAAGAGGGGCACCACCACCGGCGCAAGGCCCCACGACGCGTTCAGGGGGACGGCGGCGAGGGCGGTGAGGCTGGAGCCCCGGCGCCGGGCGATCCCGGCCCCCAGGACCAGGGCGCGGGTGGCGGGAGCGGAACCGTCGACGGCGGCGAGGATGCTCTGGAACATGTGGACTGACCTATGCGGCGCGGACGGGGGCCGTCGTGCGACGCGCCACCACACCGCTCGCCCGCTCCCGGCGCGGTGCGATGAGCACCTCGTGGATGAATGCGAGCAGCACCGCCACGGTGCCCACGGCGAGGCCGACACCGCCCCAGAAGGCGAACATGCCCACCTGCGACCAGCCCCAGGCGTTGAGCAGCAGTCCGCGCAGGGTCTCGCCCTGGAAGAGCGTCTGCTTCTGGGCCGCGAGGGTCGCGTCCTTGGGGTTGGCGCTGGCGAGCGCGCTCACCTGGGAGTAGGTCTTTCCGCCGGCGACGGCCTGGAGGTGACGGCCGATGAAGCTGTCGGCGTATGCCCTGGCCTGGTCACCGTTGGTCACCTGCTGCCCCGCGTACTGCTGCAGGTCGGGGAACCTCGCCGGCGACAGCGCGGCGCTTCCCTGCGCGGGGAAGTAGATCTGCTGGGCGGAGATCTGATCGTGGACCATTCCACCGATGAAGCTCGAGCCCCAGAAGAGGAATCCGGCGCAGAAGCCGAGGATCCCGATCAGGCCCACCTGGAGGATGAGGATGCGCCACCGCAGTCCTGTGGTCATGGGGTTGTCTCCCGGTTGCTGACCCCCGGCTGTGGAGCGGGGTCGGTGTCATCCTCCGGCGGAACCGCCAGGTGGTCCAGGGCCGTGGGTCATGGGCTCGTGGGGACTTGGTCACACGCCGGATGTGTGACCAAGGACCCTGTCCCCGCCGCGTCAGACCCGGACCAGCAGGCGGCGCACCTCGTCCGCGATCGTGCGGTCCTCGCGGGAGGCGATGACGAGCACGGCGGCGGAGGCCACCGGGGCGCCGATCTGCCGGTCTCCGCTGCCGGTGCGGTTGGCCGCCTGGTCGATCTCGACGCCGAGGAAGCGCAGCCGCGCGCAGACCGCCTCCCGGATCTCCGCCGAGTTCTCGCCGACGCCACCGGTGAAGGCGATCGCGCTCAGCCCGCCGAGCGCCGCCGCCATCGCCGCCGACGATGCCGCGATGCTGCGGACGTAGACGTCGCGAGCGAGAGCGGCACTCGCGTTCCCCGCCGCCGCCATGGCGAGCACCTCGCGCACGTCGGCGGAGCCGCAGAGCCCGAGCAGGCCGGAGCGCCGCTCCAGGCCGTCGAGGACGTCGACGGCGTCGAGTCCGGCCGCGGTCTGGAGCCAGAGCAGCATCCCGGGATCGACGCTGCCGGAGCGGGTGCCCATCACCAGTCCCTCGAGCGGTGTGAATCCCATCGTGGTGTCGATGCAGACGCCGCCGGCGATCGCCGCCAGCGATCCGCCCGAGCCGAGGTGACAGCTGACCAGCATCCGGGCGCCGTCGCCGAGCAGCTCGCGTGCCCGGCGGGCCGCCCAACCGTGGGAGAGGCCGTGGAACCCGAAGCGTCGCAGCCCGAAGCGCCGCCGCCACTCCTCCGGCACCGCGTAGGTGCGCGCCGCCGCCGGCAGGGTACTGTGGAAGGCGGTGTCGAAGCAGGCGACCGCATCCGCCGCCGGGCGCAGCCGGGACACCAGCTCGA
>JAQBPH010000238.1:0-9179 GCA_028287625.1 Chloroflexota bacterium
GCCCCGCGCCGTCCGAGCCGCCGCCGCCGCCGCTGCTGGTCGCCCCCGCCCCCGCCCCGGCGCTGCCGCCGATGGACGAGCGCGAGCGCACCGCCGCCCAGTACCGCATCAGCGAGCTGAGCACCGGCCCGCACATGGTCGCCCACCTGCGCGAGGCGCTGGGTGCCCTCGGCTGCACCCCGCTCGCCGAGGTCGCCGGGCTTCCCGACGGCACCCGGCTGCGGGTCGGCGGCCTGGTCATCGCCCGGCAGGCGCCGATGACCGCCAAGGGGTTCCGCTTCTTCACCCTGGCCGACGAGGGCGGTCACCTCGACCTCATCCTCCGCCCGCCGGTGGTGCGGCGCACCCGCAGCGTCGCCAACTTCCACCCCCTGCTGCTGGTCGACGGGCGGCTGCAGTCGGAGGCGGGCCGCCTCAACCTGATCGTCGAGCAGGTCCGCGCCCTCGACGCCGAGGGACGGGTTCTCGACGGTCGCACCGCCGCCCTGGGCCGGGGGGGAGCCACCGACGCGCCGCGCTCCCAGCATGGGCACATCCGCCCCAGCGCCTGGGAGGCCCCCGCCTCGCACGATTTCCGGTGACCGGTGCTGAACCGCCTCACCTCCTGGGCGGAGCGGGGAGAGCCGCCCATAGGAAGTGCTCGTGGCAGGTGGTGAGCGGCTGGCCGCCGGCGCACGCCGGGCAGCGTTCCCGCTCGCAGGTCAGGTGGTGCGCATGGCCGGGGCTGGTGCCGCAGTCCGGGCATCGCCGCCGGCCGGTCCAGGTGATGCGCCAGTACCAGGTGCGTGGTCGTGCGTGGATGGGGAGCAGGATGGAGTCGACGCCGCAGGGCGCGCTCCAAGCGATGCAATGGTCGCAGAGGGGACAGTTCATGGTGGTCGAAGAAGGCCCGCTCCCCGGTCCGAGAAGGAGGAGGAGGAGCGGGCCCGGTGTCTGTCAGCGGAGGTTGGCTCGACGGTGCAGGAATACAGACACCTCCACGGCGGATCCGTGACGGCGACGCAATCCTCGCCCCGCCGTTCGGGACGGGGTCACCGCAGGGCTGGACATCTCAAGACGTCTGCGATAGGGTAAAGACGTCCCAAGCCGTCCTGCAGTACTCCGAGGAGGCATTGTGACCAACGACAGACTCCGTGCTGCCATCTTCACTCAGGGATTTGCGGTCCACGACATTGCCGGTGAGCTCGCAGTTGACCCCAAGACGGTCGATCGATGGATCGGAGGCAGGACGCCATATCGAAGGCATCGGTACGCGCTGGCCGCGCTCCTGCACACCGACGAGGGCTATCTTTGGCCGAACGCCCTCAGCGATGAGCAGATCAATGCGTCTGCGCTGGCCGAGGTGGTGCGCATCTATCCTCACCGTGCGGCCGTGCCACGATCGCTGTGGATGGACCTCTTCGAGCGTGCGGCTTCGCAGATCGATGTACTCGTCTATGCCGGTCTCTTCCTCGCCGAGGAGCCTGGCTTCGTTCCTCTTCTGAAGCGCAAAGCGCGCAGGTCGGTCAACGTGCGGCTGCTGCTCGGCGACCCCGAGAGCACCAACGTTGCCGAGCGCGGTCGACAGGAAGGAATCGACGATGCCATGTGCGCCAAGGTCCGGAGTGCCCTGGTGAGCTATCGCCCCCTCGACGGAGTGGCAGGAGTGCACATCCACCTCCACGAGACGCCGCTGTACAACTCAATCTACCGGGCCGGCGACGAGATGCTCGTCAACACCCACGTCTACGGTATGGGGGCCTTCATGGCCCCGGTGCTCCACCTGCGTCATGTCCCTGGAGGCGACATGTTCACCACCTACGCAGACAGCTTCGAGCGGGTGTGGGTGAGCTCGATCCCCGCTCGCCGAATGTCAGCGGTGGGCTAGAGTCGGCGGGTGGCCCGAACCGAGCACTACCACAACCCAGACGCTCCCCGAGCCAACTCGATCGTCGTCGCCGTCACCGCCGTGGTTCGCAGCGAGGCTGGCGACATCCTCCTCCAGCGTCGCACGGACAACAACCTCTGGGCCCTGCCAGGCGGTGCTCAGGACATTGGTGAGTCCATCGCCGAGACGGTCGTGCGCGAGGTCCACGAGGAGACCGGCATCGAGGTGGAAGTCGCAGGATTGGTGGGCATCTACACCAATCCGCATCATGTGGTCGAGTTCAGCAACGGCGAGGTCCGTCAACAGTTCTCGATCTGCTTCCACGCACGGCCTGTGGGTGGCGAGCTGGCAACGAGCTCTGAGTCATCGGACGTGCGGTGGGTCGCACCGTCAGGCCTTGACGAGCTGCCGATCCACCCCTCGATGCGGCTGCGGATCGACCACGGCCTCAGTGCTCTCCGCGAACCGTATATCGGGTAGGTCCGACAGGGACGGGCGGAGCAGAATCGCCACTACTTCGTCAAGCCGCGACGCCGCAGCAGCACCTCGGTCGCGTCCACCGCCGCTCGCAGGTGTGGCGTCGCCTGTCGGCGTACCCTCTCAGCTTCAGCTCGAAGCGTGCTTCCGAGTGGTGGGCGACCAGGCCGGCAAGCCGCTCGTGACCCAGCGATCGAAGGTACAGGTCGCCATCCAGTTGGTGCAGACCGGTGACGCGGAGCGCCGGCGCGTAGCCGATATCGTGAAGGTGGGCGGCGGCGACCAGATGCTCACGGTCATCACCCTCGAACGCCTCGCTCACGATTTGCGCCTTGGCGGCGACGCCCTGCACGTGCCGCCAGCGATTCCCCATCCCATTGAGCATGAGTTCCGCCTGGCGAGCGGCGCACTCGATCAGGCCGAGGTGATGCAGGACGTCCGTGGCGTCAGGGGGCGGGGCAGGGTCGGAATCTGCCTGAAGCGTCCCAATGTTTCTCCATAGGGCACCGATCGCAGCGAAGTGACCTCGTCTCGGCGACCGACGAGGCGGCAGGCCCAGACGGCACATTACATTTCTGTGAAACTTAAGGCTATGATCAGCAGATACAAGAGTTCCTAGCCGCTCCGACCCGGTTCGATGGCTGTCGGAGGGCGCTGCTGCACGGCGCGCAACCTGCAGCGGCACGTGAGGCCTTTGCGACCGCTTTTTCGTACGCAAGAGCCCAGAGGACGCAAACGTTGCGCAGGAGGTTTCACTGTGTGGTTCACCAATGTCCGAGGTACTCGTGACGGGGCGCCATCGCTTCGGCCCCGAGCCGTCAAGGGCTCGGTCGCCGCGCTGACCGGAGGTCTCGTCGTGGTCGCGGTCGGGTGGGGAGGTGGCTCGCTGACCGCCCACGGAGCTGGTGGTGACGCTCCGGCCACGGCGGCCTGCACCTCGACCATCACCGGCGCGCACTCAGGCAACCTCACCCTCAGCTCACCCGGCACGACCACGTGCCTGAGCAACGCCAACCAGAACGGTGCGATCACCGTGGCCTCCGGCGCTGCGCTCTCGGTCATCAACTCGACCGTCACCGGCGCCATCACCTCGACGTCTGCCGCCCCCTTCACCTTCTGCAACAGCAAGACGGTGCAGGGCGCCATCAAGGTGTCGAACAGCAAGGGATTCGTCCTCATCGGAGGCGGCCCGGACGGCCCGTCCTGTGGGGTCAACAGCGTCGACGGCGCGATCACCGTGGACAGCAACACGGGGGGCGTGGAGGTCGGCGGGAACACGACCAGCGGCGCCATCACCATCACCAATAATGTCGCGCCCACCAACGGAACTCCGACCGAGGATGCGGCGACTGAGGTCGAGGGCAACCACGTTGGCGGAATGCTGACCTGCACCGGCAACACCCCTGCCCCCACCAACGACACCAGCGCCAACACCGTGAATGGCGCCCGTGTCGGCCAGACGTGTGCCTCGGGCACCTTCTGATCGGCAGCGCCTGTGAACGGCGACGACCCGGAGTCACCGGTACGCATTGAGCGACGCCGTTCCGAACGGCAGGGAGACGCAAGCCACCAGGGGAGCGCACCAGAAGGGTGCGTTCCCTTGGCTCAGGGGGTTCCCACGACCTCCCGCCGAGCGGACCTGTGTTTACTGTACCGTGAGAGATAACGGTACAGTTGGGCCATGGCCGAGTCTCTGCACGAATGGCTCTCCGCCTCCGAGGCAGCTCGGTACCTCGGAGTGTCCCGCCCGCGCATCCACCAGCTGGTCAAGGCCGGTGCGCTCGACCGCGAGACCCTCGCCGGGAGGCTTCTGGTTCATCGAGGCTCGCTGGACGTCTGGGCAAGGGCGCGCGGGTATCGGGCGCAGTGGCGACCACGCAGCCTGCGCGAGCTACGCTTCAAGCGCGGAGAGATCCTCTCCCTGGCCGCCCGCGCTCGACGTCAGCGAGCTCGCCGTCGACCTCGAGGACAGTCTGGATGCCCGGTCGACGTGCCGACGGCCTGAAGGAGCGCCATCCCGAGATCCGCTGGCGGGCGGTCTCAGGACGTCTGAATCTGAGTCGCGTCCGCCGCCGCTCGCAGGTGTGGCGTCGCCACCATCATCGGCCAGCCCTGGTGTGCTTCGCGCTGTCGTCCTGACTACCTTGGCGTGGGCGTCGCGGATGAGGGCGTGGGGGCAGCGGACATCGGGGACGGCGACGGGTTGGCCGATCCGGTGACGGACGCTGTCGCTGACGGCGCCGGCGTGGGCCCGCTCGGCGTCCGCGTCGTCGAGGACCGAGATCCGGTCTCCTCCCTGCCGACCGATCGGAGCGACACGGGCACGTACAGCGCGATCACTCTCCCCTGACCGCCGGCGCTGTATGCGAGATACTCTCCGACGAGAGTGGCGCTCGCAGGCGTGTCCGGGAAGACCTCGATCGTGAGTGTTGCGCTCGCGTTGGGACCGAGAGAGGGGACGCTCCAGACGAGCTCCGATTGTGATGACGGTTGCACCTGTTGGTGGGATGGACATTGGTCGGGGCGGGAGGTGACCGGAGCCGCGGGTGCCTCCAGGTGCACGGTACCCGTCGTGGCCCTGACACATCGGATGACGGCGAGGCCCAGAGGTCTCTCCGTTCCCGTCTCGTCTCGATACACCGGGTGCAGTCGCACGGTGACACTGATTGCGGCAGGCCCGTTCTTGATCGTGACCACGCCTCCGTCCGATGGTCCCTGGGCGCTGGGCGACGCCGACGCATCGGGAGGACGCAGAGATGTCGACGGGCTTCCCTGAGGGAATGATTGTGGTATCGGTTCGACGCCGATCTCGGCGCCCACCGGGCCTGGAGCCACGGCCGGAGCCACGCTGACGGGCTTGGTATCAGGCGGACGCGGATCGAGCCCCCTGCTGATCTCTGCGTGAGACTGGCCACCCGTGAGGGTTTTCACGTCGAGAACGGCGTCTGTCGGAAGGTCGGAGGTGGACGAGCCATCCGGGCTCGATCCCGAGCTCGTGCTCTGGGCGGGTTGCTGCGGCAGATGCACCGCAATCCATTCCGATCCCCCCGGCGCAAGCGTGCCGAGAGGACACGAGATCGCTGCGAGCGTGGGGCTGCAGACCTCACCATTGCTCGGAGCCACCGCCACGGCTGGGGCGCTTGGATTCTGTCTGTATGTGAAGGTCGGGGTGACCGGCGTCGACCCCTGATTGGTCACCGAGTAATACAGGATGTTCCTTCGAACATCGGGCACCATCTTGAACTCGACCGGTGGAGGAGGCGACTGCGGGTCCGAGCTGACGACCATCGTCCTGTACTCCTGGGCCGTCGTCCGCGCGGGGGTCGACCCGCAGCCGATGCCGATCAGCCCCACGGCGACCGCTGTACAGAGGGGGAGGGGCGGGCCACCTGTCAGCGCGGACAGGCGTCGACGGCTGGGCTCTCGCGAGGGATGGATCGCCTGACCCGATGAGAGGGCGGTCGTGATCACCCTGATCATGAGCTCGCCCCTTTGCCGAACTGGAGCAGGATGGACGGGGTGTCCGGCAGAACGATGGCCATTGCGTCGTTGCTCTGAGTCCAGAGCGCCGGCACCAGGAAGTAATGCCCCCCGGAACGCAGCAGGGACCTGAGCCCTCTGTACCGATATCTGTACCCGAGATTGCCGTCCTCCTTGAGAGAGGTCGGTTCGACGCCGAACCCCTCGATGTGCAACGGCTCCTTGCTGTAGACGACCGCTTCGGGCTGGTCGAGAAGACTGGCTGCGAACTGTTGCGCGCGGCCCCTGCCGAGTGCCGCGGCGTAGTCGGACGTGGCTGCGAAGAGACTGAGGATGATCAGGAAGCCGACCAGGGTGCGATTCACAGCGGAACCCCACCCATGTGATCCCGTGCCTCCACGCAGGCGCAGGCCGTATGCGAGCAGTGCGACGCCCACCCCGGGGCTCAGCCGGCCGAAGAGGAACGGAGTGTGGAACGGGAGCCCCTGCCATGCATCGACGGCGCCCATGACGAGCAGCACGCCACCCAGGACGATGCAGCCGACTGCCACGTACCCGTGCAGCCTCCCGTCGCGGAAGTGGTGGCTCTGAAGCAGGAAGTGCCCCCAGAGCAGGAGCAGCGCCCCGATGAGCAACGCTCCGAGTGGAATGAAAAGCACGTCGGTGCTGCGCAGGAGATAATCGGGGGTGGCGAAATTGATCATGCTGCGGTCGATGCCGAAATACGAGTAGTAGGCGTCCGTCCGCACCTCACCGAAGTAGAAGGCAAGCGCCGTGATCAACGACGACGGTGCGATGACCGCACCGAGCATCTCCGCCCAGCGGGGGATGGTCGTCGACCCGGCTTTGGCGCCGGCGTTCCCGGGCCCATCCGCAGATCCAATGCGGGGGATGTAGGTATCGCCCGCTGGAAGGCGCGGCGCGGCTGCCACACTGCGCTCGTCGGTCAATCGCCCGACGACCGCCATGGTGGGCTGGTCGACCGTGGTCGCACGGGTCTCCGACGATGGGGTGGCGCCAGCCGTGGGGACATCCGTCACCGCCCTGGTCTCCTGCAGTCGGCCGTCGCCGGGACAGGTCCACGGACATGGAGGCGCGGGCTCCGATCCTGCGTCCGGGTCGCGCATACGGCATCCATCGATCTTTCAGTTTTCACATGGGGCGCTCGAATGGCAAGGTAGTCTTTCACACTGGGCAACGTCTGTCCACGTCTCGCTGGTCAGCCGTCGAGGAGCCTCGGGGTGATCGCCTCGCTGATAATCAGCGTATGGGCGACCGACCTCCCATGGCGCACGCGGTGAGTCGGGCGGGTGGCGCGCCGGCCCTGCTCTTCGACGTCGACGGCACCCTCGTCGACAGCGTCTACCAGCATGTCCTCGCCTGGCACGAGGCGCTGCAGGAGGAGCGGATCGAGCTCTCCATATGGCGCATCCACCGCCGAGTCGGCATGAGCGGCGGCCTCTTCGTCGACGCGCTCGCCCGTGAGACCGGAACCGCGATCGATGCGGCGCGCGCCGAGCGGATGCAGCGGCGCCACGCCCAGGAGGTGCTCGCCCGGCTCCCGGGCATCCGTCCGCTGCGAGGCGCGATCGCGCTCCTCCAGCGTCTGCACGAGCTCGGCGTGGCGTTCGCCCTTGCCACGAGCGGCCGGCGCGAGACGGCCGACCACACCATCGGCCTTCTCGGTCTGCCACCGGGGGTCCCGGTGGTGACACGCGACGACGTCGCTCATGCCAAGCCGGACCCGGATCTCTTCCTGGCCGCCGCCGATCGCCTCGGCGTCCCCGCGCATTCCTGCTTCGTCGTCGGCGACAGCGTCTGGGATCTCCTCGCCGCCCAGAGGGCTCGGGCCCTCGGCGTGGGTCTCCTCTCCGGCGGGTACGGACGGAGCGAGCTCGACCGCGCGGGTGCCTATCGCGTCTACGAGGACCCTGCGGACCTGCTCGCCCATCTGGACGAGATCGGCGTGCGGGGAGCCTAGGCGCGCGCCGGGCGGCCGGTGTGGGGGAGGTAGGAGCGGTCGCCGATCCACGGGGCGGGGGCCACGGCGAGCACGCGCGCCAGCTCGATCAGCGGCGAGGCGTACACGCCGCGCTGGCGGGAGAACTCCTCCCACGGACCGTCGCCCTCGCGCACCCGGTATCCCACCCCGCGCAGCCGGCGGCGCGCCTCGTCGAAGTCGTCGCGCTCGAGCCAGGGCAGGCCGTCGCCGTGGTAGTTGCGGCGATAGCTCATGTCCTCGACGAGGTGGCCGCCCACCTTGACCATCAGGTGCGCCGGACCGACGGGGCAGTCCTCGATGGTGGTGAGCACCAGCAGCGCGGCGTCCATCACCGCGCCGAAGGAGTTGAGCCAGGCCTCGTTGTCGTGGCTGGAGCGGAAGTAGAGGAGCACCGGGTAGGCGAGGTGGCTCTCGAGCACGTCGGCGCTCCACACCCTCCACTCGTCGAAGGTCTTCTCCAGCTGCTGGGGCATGCGGTGCTGGGCGCACGCCTCGAGGATCTGCGCCCCCGACGGTGGGGCGCCGGCGAGGGCGTCGAGGCTGACCACCGAGGTCTCGCGCCGCTGGAAGGAGGTGAACAGCGAGAAGAGGAAGCTGATCACCACCGCGATCAGCCCCAGGCCGGTGGCCGCCTCGAAGGCCACCAGGGTGCGGACGATGCCCCCGGTGGGGACGATGTCGGTCACGCTCAGTGAGAGCAGCGACGCCGTCGAGAAGTAGAGGCTGATGCCGAAGTCCTGGGGCGCCGGGCTGAACTGGTATGGGAGGCCGTCGAAGACCAGCGCGTAGCCCACCACGAGCGTGACCATCCGCACCGCCAGCAGCACGAACACGGCGAGCGGCGCGTACACCGCCAGGATCGCCTCACGCCGGTTCGACTGGGAGGAACGCGTGCCCAGCCATCGCCACACCTGCCACATCGCGCGCAGCAGGGCGAGGCTGGGGCTGAGCCGACCCACCGACGGCCGGGGCAGGACGACGGAGTCGAAGAGGTCGTAGAGGGTGGCGAGGATGATCAGCGCGCCACCCACCACCTCCGCGATGTTGAACCAGGTCACCCGCTGACCGTAGACGAAGCCCCCCACCGCGCGCTCCGCTGTGACCGCAGCCGGTCGCGGCATGCTTGGCCACCGTGAGCGGCGGCCTGGTCCTGCAGCTGACCCTCGACTCGCTGGCCGCGGCGGCGGTCTACGCGACCCTCGGGCTCGCGATCTACGCCGCCCATGCCGGGTCGGGGGTGCTCCACCTCGCCGCCGGGGACGTCGCCATGGTGGGGGCGGTGGCCGGCGCCGCGCTCGCGGCCCGGGGGGCGCCGGTGGTGGTGGCGGTGGCACTCGCGCTCGTCCTCGGCGC
>JAQBPH010000568.1:0-11992 GCA_028287625.1 Chloroflexota bacterium
TGGTGGAGTGAGGTCAATGGTGCCGCACCCTCGAGGAGCTTCGCCACCGCCTGGGGACCGTGATGGCGGAGTCGCGCCTGCGCCTCGTTGTGACCAGGCGCGTGTCGACACGATGACCACCCGGAGCGCTACGACGGAGGTTGGCGATGGCAGAGACGAACATGGGTGAGGCGCCGGACCTCTCCCAGCGGTCGGTGCTGGACACCGCGTTCTACGAGTGGCTTCTCTCCGACCATCCCCTCGCGGCAGCCGAGCGGCAGCGGCGGCGGGAGGCGTCCTTCGCTCGCCGTGCGGCCGAGAGAGCGCGGGTGCGCGAGATCAGCGGCCGGTGGCCGGGCGACCCCTCCGAGGGAGCCGCCCGGCTGCGCGAGTCCATGGGATGACTCGTCGACGAGCAGGCGACGCGGGATCGGTGGGACCATGCCGTCGACGAGGAGATCGATCTCGAGACCACGCGGGCCGAGTGGGAGACCCACATGCGCGTCAGCGGCGACGATCCGGACTATCGCCATCCCGACTGCTTCAGTGGTCCGGGGCCTGGAAGTACCCGCCACCGCCCCCGGCGCAGGACTGACGCGAGTTCCAGGCTGGTAGGGTCGCGCCGTGCTCATCACTGACCTTCAGCACCTCAGCGGCGTCGAGTTCGATGAGCATGCTCCGCCCCGGCCCGACGTCTCGCCGCGCACCTCACCGCTCTTGTCAAGGCGGCGACCGCGGTGCCGTGCTCGAGTGGCAGACCGACGGTGGTGCGCTGCCGTCGGCGGCCGGGCCGGATCGCCTGTGAGGGACCGATCATGGTCGCCGTCTCGGACCGTCCACCGACCGTGCACTGGGGGTGCGTCTCGTGCGAGGACGACGGGGTGATCTCGGGATGGAAGGGCACCGCGTGTGACCTCTCACCCGATCCGGCAGACGAGGAGATGACCGTGGCCGTGGTGGTCAGCGAGGACGCCCATCGCGCTCTGCTCGGCTGTCTGTACCTCGACCGTGTCTGCGAGCGAGTGGTCCACAGCGCCGAGCCGGTGCGCGGGGGCATCGAGCTCTGCGCCACCGAGACCGGGTGGGAGGAGTTCCGCGACGCCGTCGCGGCCGAAGCCAATCACGCGTCCCGTCCACGCCAGAGACGGCTCGACCAGGTGCTGCGGGAGCTCGAGGAGGCGCTCGAGCTCACCGGACGGCAGCCCCGGCCGGGCGCGGGGTGCGCTGCGGCACCGGACATCCCGGAGCTCACCCGCCTGGCCGCCGAGCGCGACGTGGCGACCTACTGCGAACTGCGGGTGCCTCTGCCGGCTCGTCACCAGGTCCGGCTCGAGCTGGAGACCCGGGACGGGACGCTCACCATCGTGGAACGACGGGTGCCCTTCGACGCCGGGGGGCCGGTGGAGCCCGCCGCTTGGACACGGGCACCGGTCGCGCAGCTGCGATGGTCCGACGCACACGTCTGGCGGCTCTACTGGAGGGGTCGCGGGCGCTGGCACCTCGACACCGGCGCGCAGACGACCCCAGATGTCGCAGCACTGATTCGCCGGGTCACAGAGGACCCTGCACTTGTCTACTGGGGCTGATCGCCGCACGCCGGGCAGTGCGGGCTCGGGAGCATTCTTCCCGGTGTACACGAGACGGCTGTTCCCCTTCTCCAGCGGCGAGGTGCGTGGGGCAGGCGTCCACTGGGTGCGCCCGAGCTCGTCGCCGAAGTGGAGTTCAAGAGTCAACCGCCGCGCCGAGTAACCCCCAGGCGATGCTGCGCTATGGACCGCGCGACGCCCGTAGGTTCAAGCGCGAGCGTCGCTTCGCTACCGTCGAGGCGATCTTCAATGTCGGGTTTCCCGATCAGCGCGCCCGCTGTAGAATCCAACGGGCCTGCCAGGGGACCTTACTCCAGGCGGATCGGAGGGAATGTGGAGGTCGTCAGCGAGAAGGCCGTTCTCAGGATCATCGACGACTGGTGGCGCCATGCCCCCGTCAGTCCAACTCCCCTGATGGCAGCCCAGATTACGCTGCGCCTTGGACCTCAGCTGCCTCGAGGGGCTGATGCCGCAGTGGTTGTGACCCAGGTGGTGGGCCTGATCCGTGGCCTCGCCCGGCGTGGCTGCGTCCGAGCGCTGCCGGACGGCTCGGCGGTGCTGTCGTATCTTGTCGCACCCAGCCGACTGGCCGCCCCGACCCCGTGGCCAGCGCCACTGGTGGGCGTACGGAGCACCCCGCGGACAACCACTCGGAGCACCGTCGGGCCCGTCCCGGTAGCAACGCCTGCGGCCACTCAAGTCGTGCCGGCGACTGGAGGAACTCCAGCTGCGGTCAGCTCTTTCCACGGGGTAAACACCCTACTCGCGTCCACTTGGGGAACCGTTACACCATCCGCGCTGGCGATAGCGGAGCGCTGGGCCCCCCGACTTCAGCCCGACGGGCTGGGTGCCGGAGCATCCAGCGGCGCGCGGCCGGCGAGACGGATCAACGACGTCGGTCCGCACGGCACCTTCCGCGTCGGACGCTCTGAGCGCATCGTCATCCGTCTCATGCTGGTGCTCTTCCTCATGATGACCATCGGAGTGGTGGTCGCCCTTGACAGGTTGATCGACATTCCCATCCGGAATCACGGCGTCCTATATTGCGGCGACTCTGGCCAGCCTTCCTCCAAGCTGCCCACGTGCAGCGATACTGTGGGTCGGTGAGCCCCCGCGCTTGCTCAAGGCTGAATCCCCTTGCTGCGCCACAAACCTACACCCCACGACAGCAGTCGACCGACTGCACTTCCGTCTGGGGTGGGTCGACAGCGAATCGATGCCCACCGTCCGAGGCGCCGGCCCGACGGCCTCGGAGAGGTGCGACCCCTGCCTGCGAGCAACGGGGCCGACGGCGGCGGCGTCTCAGGTCGCTGGCCAGGTCCAATTTCGTGGCCGACGGGCCGGGAACGGTGGGAGACCGAGCCATGTCCGATAGGCGGCATGGAGCCAGCCGGCAACCGAGCCTCGCTCGAAACGGACATCGGCGAGCGAGAGCGTGCCCCTGCCCCCTTCGTGTCGGCACTCGGCGACCAGACCGCGCCGCTCATCTCCCTCGAGGTCGAAGCCGGTGACTTCCACCGGGATGCCCAGTACGGCTGCGGGGACGGGGAGGGTCAGTTCGTCTTGGAACACCTGGAGGAACCCTGAGAGCTGCTCCCCGAGGTCGTCGGCGTCCACGGTGATCTCGTCGATGAGCTGGTCCAGGGGCTGCGTCATGGTCGGCACCTTCCAGTACAGGGTCCGTGGACGAGGTGGATGCTCCTATGGCTGCGGCATCCAGGCGTTGTACGTGCCTTCGCCGGTCCGGAAGGCGAGCCGTAGCCAGGGCCAGCCATCAGACCTCGAACAGTGTCGGTTGGATATCTGCAGTGGGGTCATGGGTTGAGGCGAGGCGCCAGTCAACGTGGATGTGGACGCAACCGCGGACCGACTCCGAGCCAGCTTCTCAGCCCACTCGCGGATCCTGGCGTCCGGGTCAAGAGCGGCCAGGCCAGCGCCGCACCGGTGCCCGCAGTGTCGAGACGCTGCGCGCACTCCCATACGTCCGCCCACTCCGGCGGGTGGCGGCGGACGAGCTGCGCAGCCGCCCAGCGGTGCACCGGCGGCGGAACCCGGCGCACGAAGTTCAGCGGCCCACCGGCATCGTCGCCGGAGATCTCGGCGGTGTCCTCGGCGGTCTGGTCTCCCAGCTCGATCGTCACCCATTCCCCGTCCGACCAGCTGAGCGGCGCCGCGATCTCGTCCACCCCGCGGATCCTGACAGAGCTGGGCGAGCATATGGGGGTACCCGACGGCCACTGGCATGGGCCTCTACGGGCCGACGGCACGGAGGGAGACCCTCTATCCTCGAGGGAGCGGCTCGGCCGTAGGTTGCCCGCATCCTCGGTGATGGACGGTTCACCTGAGGCCGGAGACGGCACCGCCCACGCTATCCCTCAGCCCCCGTTCGTCGTCTGGGTCATGGTCGTGTTCCTGCTCATCATCAGGAACCGGAGAACCTGGCTCCCGGGTCTGTCCTCTCAGACGTAGACGGGTACTCGCGAAAACTGCGATTATGAGTAGCAGCCATCGGAACCGAGGCACCCCCCGCGGGCCCTCGAGAGGCCCCAGGCGTCATCCAACTCCTCAATTGATCGGCCAGCGCCTCGAGGCTGCCCTCTCCTGCGAGGTCGATGATCCAGGCCGCCATGGCATCGTCATCGGCGGGCAGCCCGTAACCGTTGCGCTCGAGGAAGACCACCATGGCGAGGAAGGCCGTCCGCTTGGTGCCGTCGAGAAAGTGCTGTCCCTCGGCGATGCCGTGAGCCAGGACGGCGGCGAGATGAGCGAGGTCTGGATCGACGTACTGCGCGTGCCACATCGGTCGAGCCAGTGCGCCCTCCAGCCGAGCGAGGCTGCGGAGTCGGCCCTCGGCCTCCCCCTCGGTGCACCCCATCACCTCTGCTGGTCGTGGTCGGCGAGGCGCTCGAGGGTGCGCCGATGTCTCTCGGCGAGGCGACGGGCGAGGTCCCTCGTCGACGGCCGCCCTCGGGTACGTGCTGACCTCGGCCCATGGCTTTTTGGCTCCTGAGGCCTGCCTTCGTTATCTGTGCCACGCAGAGAGCCGAAAGATGCGATGAGGTGGGACTCGCACCGTCCCGCGTGGCTCACAGAGGGGTACCACCGTTACCCCGCTTGGTGTGAGGGAGGGTCGGCCGACCAGGTCGGAGGCTACTCAGGGCGCCGCAGTCCCGATCCATTTAGGCGACGTAGGCGGCGATGTGGTAGCCGGTGAGAGCCGAGGCCGGGTGCGAAGCCGCGCCGGGCGCCGAGAGTTGAGGACCGCAGGTCCGCCCCCAGGTGGATGGACCGGTGCCGGCCGGGGGGGCCAGTCGGTCCCCGGATGCCATCCTCACGGCGGGATGCCGTCGGCGAACGTCCAGTGACGCCCGACGATCACGTTCAGGTGCTGCCCGCCGCGGCATCCCGCGAGGCCACGCCATAGCGGGTGCACGTCTCGGACCAACCGCAGTCGAGCGGCCAATGTCAGCTCAGCGAGTAGACCACCCGTCCCTCGTCGCCCGGGCGCATCACTGCTCCCGCGCCCTTGGCGATGTGCCGGATGGCCCGTCCCGAGACCGGCACTCCCTCCTGGCTGATCTGTGCCGCGATCTCCCCCGCCGTGGCACTTCCCAGCTTGCCGATGACGGCAAGTACCACGTCGGGAGTCACCGACGCCGGCGTCGCCCGGCCCTTCGCTGACGCGCGCGTTCGACCGGCGCCAGTCCCGTTTCTCGACGCCGCCCGCGTGCGCGTCCGAGGGGCGGCCTGGCCGCCTGGTGCCGTCGTCGACTGCGCAGTGCGCCGTCCACTCCCCCGCTTCGTGGGTTCGGCGTGGGCCACAAGCGCTCGTGCCTCGCGGAAGAGGTCGATCCCCTCGGCGAGCTCACCACGCAGCCGGCCGTTCTCCTCCTGAGCCTGCACCAGCGCCTCGCGGAGGGCCACGACCTCGTCGAGGAGGCCTCCGAACCGCGACACAAAGTCATCGGCCACAGTGCGCAGCGCCTGCACGTTCGCGGCTCGCCTCCGTCGGGGCGGCTGCACCGGCGCCGCTGACTGACGTGCTCTTGCCATTAGAAGGACCTCCATGACCTGAAATAGATGAGTGGTCAGACGGGTTGATGATGACTTCAGCCAAAACCGCGCGTGGATTCAGCGCTATTATGCCATTGCTCCTCCGGGAGACAGTTCCCAGCGCACGAACAGGCCACGCCGGTGACAGCCGAACGCATGTGAGGCGCCTGAAATGCCGATGGGTAGCTGCACGCTGGGCCCGCTCCGGCCGACACCGCTGAGGGGACAGGGTTCGCGGGCCACAGACCGCTCCCCTACGGCCCTCCTTTCCTCCCGAGCGCGGCGCCGACCTGCTGCTGGACGTCGCGCATCACCCCCGCGCTGGCTCGCAGGAACTGCTCGTCCGCCTGCTGCATCGCCTCGGCGGCCCGCTCGATCAGCTCGTCGACGCGCCGGCGCTCGGTCGCCGCCGCCAGCCTGCGGCCTGAGGTGAGCAACCGGCCCGCCGCAGTCCTGAACTGGTCGCGTCTCCGTGCGGCGATGGGCGGGAAGGCCGGGGAATCCACCCACGCGAGGAAGTCGGCCGCCCTCGCCTGCAAGGTGATGGCATACGCGTGCGCCACCGCGAGAGGCGACCCAGTCGGCGGCGGACGCAGCCCCTCAAGGAGCCGACGCGTGCGTCCGGCCAGCTTCTCGAGGTCTCCGGCCATAGCACGGAGGCGGTCGGGCAGCTCGGGGTCGAGGATTGCGTCGAGCGTGTCCAAGGCCTCGTCAGAACGGTAGGGACGATGGGCAGAATAGCGCCGCCGACAGGTGGCCGCGTACCGCCCTGCCGACCCACGGTGATGAACAGCGCGTCGCGTCACCCTGTCGGGTTTCCGGTACTCGCGTCAGAAGGATGTGGTGTGCGGCCCGCTGACGGGGATCGCGACGACGGCCCGTCCCGCGGCCACCGCCTCACGCACGTCGGCGGCGGAGAGCGTCACCATGGTGTCGGCACCGAGCTGGCCCGCTCGCGAGAGGGGTCGCTGGCACCGGGAGCAGCGCATCTCCCCGAGACGGGCGGCCGCCGCCGGCCAGACGTAGCGGCGATGGCACGGCCGGCACCGGCCGGCGGACGTGGCGACGTACATGAGGAGCTCCTCGTGCTCATGGGCCGCCCGGGTCGGACGGCTGGTGACCGCGACGCAGCCTGCGTCGCACGACGGGCCAAAGCGCCGCGTGGGCGCTCTCCACGGTGGGGTGGCAGGTGACCAGCTGCCAGGGCCGGTGCGGGTGGCCGAGGCGGCCCCAGCTACGGACCAGGTGGCAGCACCCGAACAGAGCAGGCTGCATGTGCAGGGCATAGGAACGGCAGAGGCGTTCAGGACCGGGCCCGCGGTCGACAAGCTCGAGAACCAGGCCGTGCTCCCTCGCGATGCCCGCGAGCTCGTCCACCACGCGCTCGTCGACCACCACGGTCCTGGGCACCGCATCATCCCCAGAGCCCAATGCCACGGCCGGTTCAATGCCAACCGCGACGCCGTCGCGGACACCGTGCCAGAGCCCCGGCAAGGTCGTCGTTGCCATGTGCCGGTAGGGTACCCGGTCAGGGAACCTCTGTTCGCATCACAGCGCGACCGAAACCTGGGCTGGAGCGCTCATCCACGTCCACAGCCCCAACGACGTCCGCTCCGCCGCCCAACCGTTCTACGGCGCCACGTGCCCATGACCTCCCACCGCGCCGGGAGATCGGCACCGCCACCGAAGGGTGCTGGAAGCGCCCGAGGGTCAGGGCCGGCCCGAGATGAGGCCGTCGCGCGTCCGCAGATCACACAGCACCCCGCCAACCCGACCACCGCGCGCCCCAGATCCCCCTCCCCCTGGGCCAGACCGACCAGTCGGGGTCGAAGGACCGGATGGTCTCCCGGTTGTCCCAGGCCAGGCGGAGGCCGCCGCCGAGCTCGGCGGACCGCGTCTGCCCACAGAATGCGAACCGCATCGTCACCGGACCGGCAAGTCCCGAGACCCCGGACGAGACCGAACGTGGTCAGCATGGGTGGGAACGACCGCCCGTCAGCGAGGCCCCCCCTCCCATGGCCACCGCCAGCGCCCCCATCTCCGCCGGTGCGGTCGCCGCGCCCCGGCGCCTCTCCCTCGGCCGGCTGCTCTCCATCAACGCCTTCTGGTTCGGCAACGGGGCGCACTGGCAGCCGCTGTTCATCGCCCTGGTCCCCGAGGGCGCCAAGCTGCTCGTCGGCAAGGATGCGAGCGACCTGCTGGTCGGACGCGCCACCGCCGCCGGCGGCGTCTTTGCGCTGCTGGTGCCGCTGCTCGCCGGCTGGCTCTCCGACCGCACCCGGACGCGCTGGGGCCGGCGCCGCCCCTGGATGGTGGCGGGGACGGCGCTCAACGTCATCGGCCTGGCCCTCCTCTCCCTGGCCTGGACCCCGGCCCTGCTCATCGTCTTCTACCTCGCCGTCCAGGCCGGCAACAACGTCGCCGGGGCCGCCTACAGCGGCGTCATCCCCGACGTGGTGCCCGAGGGCCAGCGGGGACGCGCCTCGGGCCTGCTGGGCACCATGAACCAGCTCGGGACGGTGGTCGGCATCCTGCTCATCGCGATCGTGCTCTCCATCTTCGGCAGGAGCCGCACCGGCCTCGAGATCGGCTACGCGGTGGTCGTCGGCATCTTCGTCCTGAGCCTGCTCATCACCCTCGCCGGCACGAAGGAGACGGTCCTGCCGGCGCGGCCGGCCCGCACCACCCCCCGCCCGCGTCCCTCGACGGAGATGCTCGTCTGCGGGGCATCGACCGCGGTCGCCGTGGTCGCGCTCCTCCTGCTGCTGACCGCGTCGCTGGGCGCCGCCACCGTCGCGGTCGCCGGCATCGCCGCCCTGGGCGCGCTCGGCGGCGTGCTGACCGGGCGTCGCATCGCCGCGCTGCGCCAGTTCTTCACCGCCTTCTCGAACCGCGACTTCCTCTGGTGCTTCCTCACCCGGTGCCTGATGCAGTTCGGCATCTTCTCGATCGTCCCCTTCATGGACTCGTACTTCGAGAAGGTGGCCCACTCGCAGAACTCCGGCGCGGCGAGCAGCTACTGGCTGCTGGCGGTCATCGCCGGCGGCGTGGTGCCCGCGATCGTGGGGGGCGCGTACTCCGACAGGATCAAGCGCCGCAAGCCCTTCGTCTACGCCGCCGGCGCGATCCAGGCGGTCGCCGCCTCGGTGGTGATCTTCTGGCTGGTGAGCTCCACCGTCCCGCTCTACGCGGTGGGCCTTCTCTTCGGCATCGGGTACGGCCTCTACTACGCGATCGACTGGGCGCTGGCCTGCGACGTCCTCCCCGACAAGGAGAACGCGGCGGGGCGCGACATGGCCATCTGGCACGTCTCGCTCACCCTGCCGCAGGTGGTCGCCCCGACCCTCGCCGCCATGCTGCTCACCTACCTCAACGACGCCCACCACACCGTCCTCGGCGTCGCCGCCGGCAACAACCTCGGCTTCCGGGTGGTGTTCGGCAGCGCCGCGATCTGGTTCGTGCTCGGCACCGTGTTCGTGAGCCGCATCAAGGGGGTGCGCTGATGGCCGCCCGGCTGACGGTCTCGCCCCCGGCCTCGGAGTTCCCGGTGCGGCCCCACGCCACCCCGGCCGCCCGCGCCGTCCGCCGGCTGCTCCGGGGCGTGGGCCGCGGGCTGTTCCGGGTCCAGGTGCGCGGCCTCGAGAACCTCCGACCCGGCCGGCACCACGTGATCATCGCCAACCACCTGCAGTGGGTCGACGCCTTCGCGGTGGTCGCCTCCCTGCCCGCGCAGCCGCGCATCCACGTGTTCGGCGACCTCGTCGGGGTGCCGGTGTGGGCGGTGCGTCTGGTGAGGAGGATCGGCGGGGTCATCCCCATCGACCGCCGCGAGGGCGGCAGCGCCGCGGTCCTCGACCACGCCGAGGCCTGCCTCGAGGCGGGCGGCTCGCTGCTGATGTTCCCCGAGGGCCGCTGCAACCCGACCGAGGGCGCCGCCGGCGAGTTCCGCAAGGGCTTCGCCCACTTCGCCCTCCACACCGGCACGCCGGTTCTCCCCGTGGGCCTGTCGGGCACCCGCGAGCTCTGGCTGCGCAAGCGGCTGACAGTCACCGTGGGCGCGCCGCTCCCGCCCGCAGGACACACCGCGGAGAGCCTGACCGCGGCAGGCCGCGACGCGGTGCTCTCCCTGCTCGGCGAGCCGGTCCAGAGCGGTGGGAGGCGGCTGCTCCGCCGGCGGCTCACCCACCTCTTCTGAGCCTACCTGGGGGTTGTACCCGCGGCGCGCTGAGCCGCGCCATCATGCTCGGTGTCCGGCGGCGGTCGACGAGGAGGGATCCGCGATGCCCACGGTGCTCACCCCGTACCTGATGGTGACCGGCGCGGCGGAGGCGATCGACTTCTACAGCCGCGCCTTCGGCGCCACCGAGACGATGCGCCTCACCGGCGGCGACGGCCGCGTCGGCCACGCCGAGATGCGCATCGGCGAGGCCACCTTCATGCTCGCCGACGAGTCCCCCGAGCAGGTGCCGAACATGCGCGGTCCGCGGACCCTGGACGCCACCACGGTGTCGCTGCACCTCCGCGTGCCCGACGTCGACACCCTGGTCCAGCGCGCCGTCGAGGCCGGCGCCACCCTCGAGCGCCCGGTCGCCGACCAGTCCTACGGGGAGCGCACCGGGGTGCTCGTCGACCCCTGCGGGCATCGCTGGTTCGTCGCCACCCCGCTGGCAGAGGGCGGCTAGAGAGGCGTACTCGACGCCCGAGGACTCCTGACCGCCCTCGGCGACCTTCCGCGGAAGAGGGCGTAGACGAAGAGCATGTGGCTGACCACCACGGTCATCCCGGAGCTCAGCCAGAGGAGGCCCACCACCAGCCAGTGGGAGTTGGAGGCGGCGCTGGCGATGGTCAGGCCGCGCTCGAGGTGCGGCTCGGAGGGGAGCGTAACAGCGCCGCCACCGTCCCGGCCACCAGCAGCGGCACCACCAGACCTCCCCTGCACCCCCTGATACAGAACACGGATCGAACGAGCCACGCTGGACTCCTCCTTCGCTCGGTCGTCCTACCCGATCTCGGAAGTCTTTCCTGCTCGCCACGCTCTCACGGTCGTACCGTCCCGCCCGGCGTCGAGGATCTCGACGTCCTCCGCCACTGCGCCACGCTGCGGAACCATGGCGGAAGCGAGGGCGGCCAGCACCTTGGAGCCATCAGGACTGCCCAAGCCGGTGCAGGCGTCCCAGTTCACCGCGGCGCTGTAGCCGCCCAGGCTGGTGACGTCATTGTTTCCTTGGGTGACGTCATGGAACGCACCCGCGACGGCAACGGTCCCGTACAGCAACGGATTGACGAACCCGACCGGTGCGCCAAGCTGCTCGTTGACGAGGGCGATCAGGCCTGCCCACATCGGCGCCTCCGCGCTCGTGCCCCCGAGCACGAAGGTCTGGCCGTCCACCCGAGCCAAATACCCGGTCGCCGGATCGGCATCGCCCGCGACATCGGGAACGCCTCGTCCAACTCGTCCGCCCGGGTTGATGGAAGCCGGGAGGCCAGCACCCGACTGATACCCGGGTAGGTCCCAGCGGTCGCTGACGCCCCCGCCGGTCGCGCCTTGGTCGTGATTCCACACCACCTCCGAGAGGATCGTGTTGCCTTCGGCCGAGAGGGTAGTGCCTCCGCAGCCGAGCACGTAGGGGTCGGACGAGGGGTAGTCAGCGTGTGCCAGGCCATCGGCAACACCATCGAACGAGCCGCTGTCCCCTGCCGCAGCGCACACCGTGACACCAAGAAGCGCGGCATCGGCGAACGCCTCATGGAAGGCCAGGAGCGCCTGCTGCGTCCACTGCGACTCCGCTGAGCCCCAGCTGATGGAGACGACAGTCGGCCGGTTGGCAGCGTCGTGAACGGCCGTCGTGATCGCGTTGAGGAAGCCCTGGTCCGTGTTCGGTGCGAAGTAGACGACGATCCTGGCGCCGGGGCTGACGGCGCCGACCACCTCGATGTCGAGCATGACCTCGGCATCCGCACTGCTCGGCTCTCCCACCGGCTGGTTCTGGCCTCCGTCGACAGAGACAGCGCTCACCTGCGGGGCGGCGATACCGAGGTCGCTGAAGTAGGTGGCCAGATCGGCGTCGACATAGCCGCCGCCCAGTTCGATGATTCCCACGGTCTGACCGGTGCCGGTGCCCGCCGTGGGGAAGTCGTACAGCTTCGCAACCTGGTCGGGGCTGAAGGTAGCCGCAGGGGGCGCCTCATCCACGGCCCGCACTCGGAAATGGGGCTGGGCCTGGGGCCGGTTGTCGAGACCCAGGACGCCGAGCACGGTGTCACCGAGGCTCGCGGGCACGTGGACTGGACCCGTGCGACCGCGGTAGCGGCCCTTCGGATGCTCATAGGTCGTCAGCTCGACGCCGAAGGCCGCGCTCAGATCCTCCAGGGTC
>JAQBPH010000580.1:0-3752 GCA_028287625.1 Chloroflexota bacterium
GGTGGTGGTGAAGGTCCTGAAGGGATTCATGGGTCTCCTCGCTCAGTGGCGCCCCGTGGCGGGTGTCTGGTCGGTAGTCGCCGCCGCCGCTCGCCGGGATACGGGCATCCGGCGATCTGTCACGTGGCGTCACCGCGCCGTCACCGCCGGCGGGGGCAGGCCCGGTTCCGCCCGGCCGGGCGGGCGATATGCTGGCCACGTGTGACACCACGACTCCACGAGGTGAGGCTGGATGGGGGTCTTCGACAAGCTCCAGGCCCGGATGAAGGGAGAGGTCTCGGCCGAGCCGCTGCAGGCCTACCGCCGGGCGGGCGCGGCCGTGGACGCCCTCATGGCGGACGTCGACGAGCGCCGGGTGGACGCCACCCTCGAGGGCAGGACGGCGTGGACGGTCGACCGCTCGGCGCAGGTGGAGGCGCTCTGCGCGTGGTGCGCCTTCGTCCTCCAGCAGCTGGGCGACGCCACCCTCGACGCCCACGAGGCACGGCATCCCGGGGGACACGTTCCGGAGCAGACCAGCGCCCAGGTCACCGCGTACTACAGGGGGGTGCAGGACTGGGTGCGGCGCGGCCACGAGGCCGAGAGCTCGCCCGGCTATCGCATCGACGTGAAGCTGCCCGCCGACCTCCCCGGGCCCGCCGGGGCCTGGCGGGAGAAGCCGCTCGCCCACCTCGAGGGGATGCGCAGGGCCGCCGACACCGCCGGCATCCGCGCCGAGGCGGCGGCCCGCGAGCTGCTCGAGCAGACCGATCCGAAGGAACACCCCGGGGCGGCCGACACCGTCCAGGAGCTGCTCGCCCGCGCCCGTGCCTCGGCCCAGTACGCCGAGCAGATGTGGAGCTCCGACCCGCCCGAGCGGCTGCGCGCCGACCTCGAGAAGGAGGTGCTCGCCGCCCTGACCGCCTACCACCGTCTCGGGCAGCTCGTCGCCCTGCCGGAGTTGATCGCCGCCCAGCAGACCGCGCGACGCGGCCGCTGACCGAGGAGCACACACCCCGAATGAGCATCTTTCGCCGCTTCAGCAGCGTGGTCCAGCAGAAGGCGAACGCCGCCGCCGACCGCATGGAGGACCCCGGGCAGGCCCTCGACCTGTCCTACGAGAAGCTCCTCGAGGAGCAGCAGCGGATGCGCCGGGCCCTGGTCGACGCCACCACCGGGCAGAAGCGGCTGGAGAACCAGGCGGCCGAGCTCGACGCCCGCGTCGCCAAGCTCAACAGCCAGGCCCAGGCGGCGGTGCAGCAGGGCCGCGACGACCTCGCCACCCAGGCGCTGACGCAGGCCAGCGTGCTCCAGGCGCAGCGCGAGGGGCTCACCCCGCAGCTGGCCGCGATCACGTCCCAGGTGGCCAAGCTCCAGACCGCGATGCAGAAGTACCAGGCGCGGCTGACCGCCTTCCAGAGCCAGCGCGAGACCCTCAAGGCGCAGTACACGGCGAACAAGGCGGTGAGCCAGGCGGGCGAGTCGCTGGCCGGCATCGGCGAGCACATCAACGACACCTCGCTGATGATCACTCGCGCCCAGGACAAGATCGCCGGGATGCAGGCCCACGCCGACGCCGTCGACTCGCTGCTCGACAGCGGGGTGCTCGACTCGCCCGGCCTGGGGGGGTCGGCGCTCGAGTCGCAGCTCCAGGTCACGATGATGGAGAACGACGTCCAGTCCAAGCTCGCCGCCCTCAAGGCGCAGGCGAAGCTGCCCGCGCCGGCGTCCGCGGCGGTGCCGCAGCTGGGTGGCGCGGGCGTCGTCATCCGCATCCACGGTGAGGGCCAGTACCGCCTCGACCCCGCGCTGCGCGACCAGCTCGACGCCTTCGACCACCACCTGGTCTCGGCGGTGAAGGGCCGCGACGACGCCGCGTACCACGCTGCGCTCTCCGAGCTCTTCGGCTTCGTGCGCGAGAAGGGGATGCACGTGCCCGCGGACGACATCCTCGCCAGCGACATCGTGCTGCCCAGCGAGGATATGGCCCTCGCGGAGGTGACCGACCTGCTCTCCAGGGAGGGGTGGCTGGAGCTCAAGCCCGGCACGTGAGCATGAACGGGATGACGCCCCCAACTGTCATCCCGTTGCGGTAGCAGGGGGTTGCCACCGTGCTGTGGACACGCATGATGTGGACGTAGACTGCCGCGCATCACGCACGGCGCGCGCCCTCGGCATGGTGGGAGACGGGATGACCGGCGTCGCGAGCGGGACCAGGATCCGGCTGTACCGGCAGCGTCTCGGCATCACCCAGGAGGTGCTCGCCGGCCGCGCCGGCGTCTCCAAGAGCTGGCTCTCGAAGGTGGAGCGCGGGGTGCTGTCGCCGGGGACGGTGCGCTCCATCATCCCGCTCGCCGAGGCGCTCGGGGTGGACGTGACCGACGTCATGGACCGCCCGGGGCGCCCCGATGCCGACGCCGTCGTCGAGGACGGCAGCACCACGCCGCTGCTGCGTGTCCTCACCGACTACGGCGACCTGGTCGGCGTGGCGGCGCACCGGTCCCCCTCTCCCAACCTGGCGGAGCTGCTCGCCGAGCTGCTGTGTGCGCGGCAGGTGCGCCGGCAGTGCCGCTTCGCCGAGGCCGCCGAGCGGCTCGGCCGGCTCATCGTCGACGCCGAGGTCGCCGCGCAGATGCTGGCGGGGCAGGACGACGCCCCCGCCGCGTACTGGATCCTGGCGCAGATCTACCGCTGCGCCACGTACACGCTGCTGCGCTCCGGGGAGAGGGACGACCTCGCCTGGATCGCCGCCGACCGCTGCGCACGCGCCTCGAAGCTCTCGCGCAACGTGCTGCTGCAGGCGCGCGGGGCGCGCTGCCTCGCCCACGTGTTCCTGCACTCCGGACGGATCGACGAGGCGCTGACGGTGACCGGACGCGCTCTCGACGGCCTCGATGCCGATCACGGCGCGGCGCCGAGCCAGGCGTACCTCGCCACCTTCGGGTCGCTGCTGCTGGTGGGCTCGCTCGCCGCCGCCCGCGGCAACGACCGCGCCACCAGCCAGCGCTTCCTGCGCAACGCGGAGCGGATCGCGGAACGGGTGCGGCGCGACAACGGCTTCTTCGGACCCACCAACGTCGCCATCCACGGCGTGAGCGCCGCGGCGGAGCTCGGCGACGCCACCGAGGTGATCCGGCTCGGCTACCAGGTCGACACCTCGGGGCTGCCGCCCGACGCCTGCGGACGCCGCGCACAGGTGCACCTCGACGTCGCCCGCGGCTACGAGGCGAAGCGCCAGGACGAGGCCGCGCTGCACCGTCTGCTCCACGCCGAGCGGCTGGCGCCGGAGCTGACCCACAAGCAGGCGCACGTGCGCGAGATGATCGCCGCGATGCTGCGTCGGGGTCATCGCACGCCGGCCATTCCCGGGCTGCGCGAGCTGGCGGCGCGCTGCGGCGTGCTCCACGCTGACGCATGACATTCCGCGCATTGCAAACGTCACGCGCGCATTGTGTGGACTGTCTGTCATCCCGCTCCACGCCGCGCACACTTTCCCTCTGCCGCGAATGGGTGTAAGGTCTCTCCCATTCCTATGGCCGACCGTTGCACTGTGCCCGAGCTGATCAGCACTCACGGCCTCATCCTCCTCTGCATCGCATCCACGGACGGGCTGAGCGTCGCCAGGCTCGCCGCCGACGCCGGGGTCAGTGAGAGGACGGCGTCGCGCATCATCGGCGACCTCGTCGAGGCCGGCTACATCACCCGGACGCGCAACGGCACGCGCAACTCGTACACGGTGCAGCCGGAGGCGGAGGTGAGCGACCCGGTGGGCA
>JAQBPH010000614.1:0-9459 GCA_028287625.1 Chloroflexota bacterium
CGACGCCCCCGCCGCGCCGCGGCCAGCGGCGCGCCCACGCCGGCCGCGGAGCCGCCCGGAGTGAGCTTCCTCCAGACCCTGGCGACCGGCTTCCGCTCGGTGAGCGGGCAGCGGATGCGCTCTCTGCTCACCGCCCTCGGCATCCTGATCGGCGTGGCCGCGGTGATCCTCACCGTGGGGATCGGCCTGGGGGCGCGCCAGAGCATCACCGGGCGCATCACCGCGCTGGGCACCAACCTGATCACCGTCACCCCGGGCAGCACCACGGGAGCCGGGGGCGTGCGCAGCGGCCTCGGTGCCGCCAGCACCCTGACCGTGGCCGACGCCCGGGCGCTGGACGACCAGTCCGTCGCTCCCGACGTCATCGCGGTGGCACCGGTGGTGCAGCGCAGCGCATCGATCGTCGCGGGCGCTCAGAACTGGACCGCGCCCGCCACCGGCTCGACCCCCGGCTGGCTGATCGCGAACAACCGCACCATGACCAGCGGCACCTTCTTCACCGACACGGACGTCGCGGCCCACGCCCACGTCGCCGTGCTCGGGGCGACGACCGCCCAGAAGCTCTTCCCCAACCAGGACCCGATCGGGCGGGTGGTCGCCATCCAGCGCCTGCCCTTCAAGGTGATCGGCGTCCTCAACCTGGTCGGCGGCCAGGGCTTCAGCAACCCGGACGACCAGGCGGTGGTGCCCCTCACCACCGCTCAGAGCGAGCTCATCAGCGGCGGGTCGCTGACCACCGTCCAGCGCATCCTGCTCAGCGCACCGACGCGCGACGCGATCGGCGCCGCGTACCAGGAGGTGAACACGCTGCTGCTCCAGACCCACCATGTCGACGCATCCAGCGCCGACTTCAGCATCACCACCCAGGAGACGATCCTGAGCACCGTCGACTCGGTGACCGGAGCGCTGACCCTGCTGCTCGCCGGGGTGGCCGGGATCTCGCTGCTGGTCGGCGGCATCGGGGTGATGAACATCATGCTGGTGTCGGTCACCGAGCGGATCTCGGAGATCGGCCTGCGCAAGGCCCTCGGCGCCCGCCGGGGCGACATCCTCCGCCAGTTCCTGTTCGAGGCCGCCACCCTGAGCGCCATCGGCGGCCTCCTCGGGGTCTGCCTGGGGCTGCTCTGCACCACCCTGCTCAGCGCGTTCACCCCGCTCACGGCGCTCTTCTCCCCCAGCGCGGCCCTGCTCGGGCTGCTGATCGCCTCCACCATCGGTGTGGCGTTCGGGGTCTTCCCTGCGATCCGCGCCGCGCGCCTGGCGCCCATCGAGGCGCTGCGCTCGGCATGAGGACGCGGATCGTCGCCCTCGCCGCCGCCGGCGTGGTGGCGCTCTGCGCCGGCTGCGGGAGCGGCACCACGGCCCCGGCCACCAACTCGACGCCCTCGCCGGCGCCGGGGGCCAGCCGCACCCTCGAGCGGGGCGAGGTGGTGGCGATCACGGGCAGCGTGGTGACGCTGACCGACGCCGATCACCTCGACGTCGACTTCGAGCTCACCCCCACCACCCAGGTGGGGCAGCAGCAGGACGCGGACATCTCCGCAGTGACGGTCGGCACCTGCGCCTTCGGCTCGGGGCAGCGCCTCGCCGCCGACCTGGTGGCGGCCGCGGAGGTGAGCATCGAGGATCACCGGGCGGGCGGCTGCCGGCGAGGCGGCGGAGGCGCTGCCGGACGCGCCGGGCTGGCCGGCGGCGAGGTCACCGCCATCGCCGGCGACACCTACTCCGTCAGCACCGGCACCGGGCCGCAGCGCTTCAAGGTGAGCCTGCGGACGAGGGTGGTCCGTCTGGTGAGCGTCCCCCCGTCTGCTCTGACGCCGGGGCAGTGCGTCACCGCCACCGGACCCCACAGCAGCGCGGGCACGATCGCCGCCAGCAGGGTCGTCATCAGCCCGGCCAGCGTCGGCGGCTGCTTCCCCTCCGGCGGCGGGTTCTCGGGCGGGCCCGCCGCGGGCTGACCGGGGCTCATCCCGCCGCAGGCGGCGGCGAGTAGATGTACTGCTGGAAGACGTTCAGCTGCGGCGGCACGGCGGAGGTGGTGGTCGGACTGCCCTGCACCGTGGGGATGACCGACGGCACCCCGGCGTCGACCGCGCTGTCGACCAGCTGCCAGTCGTCACGGGTGCGCCGGACCGTCACCAGCACCGTGCCCCAGATCGTCGTCGGCGCGACCACCCCCTGCTCGGCGAGCACGGTGCAGGTGTAGATGCGAACGCTGGCGCTGGCGGCGTCGTAGCTCATCACCTGGGTGGAGAGCGGGAAGGTGAGCACCTCGGTGGGGATGCCCCTGGAGGCGGCGGTCACCATCTGGAAGCGCTGCTCGAGGACGTTGCTGGCGACCTGGAACTTGGCGATGAGCGCGTCGGTCTTGTCCGGCGTGGCCACTGCGGTGACCGCCTTGCGGAGGTCGTCGGGGCGGAGCAGGAGGTTGCCGAAGAGGTACTGCTGGTAGGCGGTGGCCGCCGCGATGGCGCCGTCCCTGGTGGGCGCGTAGCCCACCGGCACCCCGGCGACGAAGATGGTCGGCCCCGAGCGCGGGGGCACCGAGGGGGCCGGGGTGGCGGTCGGGACGGGCCGGATGGCCGCTCCGGGCGCCGTGCCCCGGCCGACGACGAAGCCGAGGGCCACCGAGGCGGCCGCGAGCCCCACCGCCGCCGCCACCGCGCCGGCGACCCGGAGCGCGGCCGACGAGCCCTCCGACATGGACGCACCCTCCAGCGGCGCGAGCCGTGACCCGGGCCGAACGCCCGTTCAACCCCCGGCACCCTACCACCTCGGTGTGGTGCCCGTGCACCGCTCCGCCGAACCCGGCGCTGTTTCGGCGAGCACCCAACACGGACCCCCGACCC
The DNA here is from genome assembly GCA_028287625.1 of Chloroflexota bacterium. Lineage (GTDB taxonomy): Bacteria > Chloroflexota > Dormibacteria > Aeolococcales > Aeolococcaceae > CF-96. The sequence continues at coordinate 2,850 of JAQBPH010000614.1, forward strand.
GCTGGTTACCCTTGCGCGCGGTTCACGGGAGCACCGGGGAGGATGGAGTCGTGCGGAGGGGAACCAGGTTCGGCCTGATCGCGGCAGCCGTTCTCGCCGGCCTCCTGCTCTCCACCTCCGCCTCCGCGGCATCCCCTCCCCCCGGCGCGGCCGCGCGCCGTGCCCAGCTGGTGCAGCAGCTCGCCGCCCTCGAGGGTCCGCGCGCCGATGCGCGCCACGAGCTGCTCGCCATCGAGCAGCAGCTGGCGATCATCCAGCAGCGGCTGCTGGACGCGCGCCGCCACCTCGCCGCGATCGACTCGCGGCTGCTCGACCTCTCCCGGCACATCGCCGACAACGAGCACGCGCTGGGGCTGGCGCGGCAGCAGCTGGCCATGCTGCTGCGCTCCACCTACGAGCTGAGCGGCGACGACGGCTTCGCCGCGGCCATCCTCTCCAGCCAGAGCTTCAACGAGGCGATGGACCGGGTGCGCGGCGCGCAGCACGTCACCGACCAGGTGCAGCGTCTCAGTCGCACCGTCGCCACCAGCGAGGCGTCACTGCTGCAGGAACGCAGCGACCTGCGCGATCAGTTCGCTCGCGCCGAGGAGCTGGAGCGGCAGCTCGGCAGCGACACCAACCGCATGGTGGTGCTCGTCGCCGGCCGCGCCGCCACCCTCCGCGACCTCGACGGGCCGGCGCGCGAGATCGCCCGCCGCATCGCCGAGCTCGACCAGCAGCTCGCCGGCCCGCCCCCGTCGCTGCGGGGCGGCTGCGGCAACCACTTCGCCTACGGGCAGTGCACCTACTACGTCGCCAGCCGCCGCTGCATCCCCTGGTTCGGCAACGCCTGGGAGTGGTGGCACAACGCCGCGGTGCTCGGATATCCCGAGGGCCACGATCCGCGGGTGGGGGCGGTCGCCGTCTGGGGACGCCGCGGCCATGGCGCCAGCAGCGTGGGCCACGTCGCGCTGGTCGAGGCCGTCGGTCCCACCGACGGCGTGCCCGCCGGCCACTTCAAGGTCTCGGAGATGAACCACAGCGGCTGGAACCGCGTGAACTACCGGGTCGTCGAGAACGACGCGGTGCTTGGCTTCATCTACCTGCCGGTCTGACCCGGGCGGGTCACGAGCCCTCGGCCCGCGCGATCAGCCGTTCCAGCGGCGCCATGTCGAAGGGCTGGACGCCGCGCAGGATCAGGTGCTGCGCGCCCGCCGCGAGCAGGGGGTCGACGCCGGCGTCGATCATGTCCTCGTTGATGGAGATGGTGCGCTCGATCTCGGCCGGATCGCGACCGATCTTCCGGCACCAGTCGTCGAGGATGGCGCTCTTGCGCGCGTACTCGTCCGCGGGCGGGAACGTGTTCCACATGTCGGCGTGGCGCGCCACCAGCCGCAGGGTGACCTTCTCCCCCGCGCCCCCGATCATGATCGGGACCCGGTGCGGCGGCGGCGGGGAGAGCTTCTCCAGCCGGGCCCGCATCCGGGGCAGGTCGAGGCCGAGCCGGCGCAGCCGCGCGGGCGCGTCACCGAACTCGTAGCCGTACTCCTGGTAGTCGCGCTCGAACCAGCCGGCGCCGACCCCGAGGATGCAGCGGCCGCCGGACAGGTGGTCGACGGTCCCCGCCATGTAGGCGAGCAGCTCGGGGTTGCGGTAGCTGTTGGAGCTGACCAGGGCGCCGATCTCGGCGCTGCGGGTCTCGACGGCCATCGCCGCCAGCAGGGTCCAGCACTCGTAGTGGGCGCCGTCGGGCGGCCCGTAGAGCGGGAACATGTGGTCCCAGACCCACACCGTGTCGGCGCCGAGCTCGTCGGCGCTCCGGTACGCGGTGCGGATCTGCTCGACGGTGCAGTGCTGGGGATGGATCTGGAACCCGACCCGGAATCGACGTGCCATGGGTGAGAGACTACCGACCCGGGACCGGCGGGCGGCGGCGGCGGTAGCATCACCGCTGTGGACGTCCGCGGGTACCTCGCCGAGGAGATCGCCCTCGACCACGCCGACGGCCTGCTCAGCCGCCGCGACGCGCTGCGCAGCCTGGCGCTGATGGGCTTCAGCCTCGGCGCCGCGTCGGCGCTGCTCGCCGCCTGCGGGAGCGCCTCCTCACCGACGCTGGCGCCGGTGACGCCGGTGACGCCCCGGCCGACCGCCACGCCGCATGGCCCGGGCTCGGTGCCCCCGGCGCAGGCGATCACCTACCCGGGCCCCGCGGGGACGCTCCAGGGCGCCTGGGCCGCGGCCGCCTCCCCGCGCGGCGGTGTCCTCGTCATCCACCAGAACACCGGGCTCACCGACCAGATCCGCACCGTGGCGGCCCGGCTCGCCGCCGACGGATTCTCCGCCCTCGCCCCCGACCTGCTCTCCGAGGAGGGGGGCACCGCCTCGCTCGGCGATCCCGCCCAGGCCACCGCGGCGCTCGCCCGGGTGCCGGAGGAGCGCTTCGTCGCCGACATGCGCGCCGGGGTCGACGAGCTCGCCCGCCGCCAGCCGGGGGCCCGGCTCGCCGCCGTCGGGTTCTGCTTCGGCGGCGGCCAGGTGTGGAGCCTGCTCGCCGCCGGCGAGTCGCGGCTGGCGGCGGCCGTCCCCTTCTACGGGCCCTGCCCCGCGACCCCCGACTTCAGCGGCTCACGCGGCGCCGCCGTGCTCGCGATCTACGCCGGCCTCGACGACCGGGTGCTCGCCACCCGCGACCGCTGCGTCGCCGCGCTCCAGGCCGCGGGCAGCGTCCACGAGGTCCGGGTCTTCCCCGGGGTGAACCACGCCTTCTTCGACGACAGCGGCCCGCGCTACGACGCCACCGCCGCCGCCGAGGCCTACCGGGCCACCCTCGACTGGCTGGGGCGCCACGCATGAGACCAAGCAGCGGTTAAGGACCGACGGAGAGCGGAGTCGGATCCACCCGCCGCACCAGACGTCCATCGCTCCATCGCCGCCCGATAACCGTCCCGCAAGCCGAGGTGCCCCGGCCCTGCGCAACCATGCGGAGGGGCCGAGGTCTCGACCTTGGGGTCGGCGGCCGCCGGAGGAGAGCGGGCGATGAGCGGACGTGTCGGCATCCTGCCGTCACCGGGACCGCATCCCGAGACGCGGGGGATGCCGGTCGGCCGGGCTGGCGTCCCTCCCGTTCCCGCCGCGCTCCAGCGCGAGCTCGCCGGGATCCGGCAGCGGGTGGTGCTCATGGGCGAGGAGGCCGACCGGGCCATCACCCGGTCGGTGTGCGGCCTCGTCGACGGCGACGTCGACGTCTGCTCGAGCGTCGTGGAGCAGAGCGTGCGGCTCCACTCCCTGCAGCGCGAGATCCGCCAGATCTGCGTCACCACCGTGCTCGAGCGCGACCCCGACGCCGGCCCGATGCGCGAGGCGGTGGCGCTGCTGCACATGGCCGCCGAGCTCGTGCGCATCGGCGACCACTGCGCCCGCATCGCGCGCATCGGCGACGAGCTGTCCCGGCTGCCCGAGTCCGGCGGTGACCTGGGCCTCACCCGCATGGCCGAGTTCTGCAGCGAGCAGGTGCGCGAGGTGCTGCTCGCGGTGAGCGGCCGCGACCTCCTCCGGGCCAGCGGGCTGACGGTGCGCGACGACCGCCTCGAGCGCCTCTGCCGCCGGCTCCTGGAGAGGCTCGCCGCGAGCGTGCGCACCGAGCCCCTCTCGGCGCCCCGCGCCACCCGGGTGCTCGCCGTCGCCCGCCTCCTGGAACTCATCGCCGACCGCGTCGTGAGCATCGCCGAGGACCTGGTCCTCGTCGAGGGCGGCGCGATGGAGCTGACAGGCCTGCCCGCGGAGGCCGCGACGGGCCGCTGACGACGCCACCTCAGGTCAGGAGCCTCGCCGCCATGGACATGCGCCGCGACCCGACGACCGTCCCTCCGCTGCCGTGGCGGGTGGGCGAGCTCGCCCGCCGCAGCGGGCTGTCGGTCCGCACCCTGCACCACTGGGGTGACCTCGGCCTGCTGGTGCCGTCGCACCGCAGCGCCGCCGGTCACCGCCTCTACACCGCCGGCGACATCGCCCGGCTGCAGCTGATCGTGGCGCTGCGCGGGCTGGGCCTCGCGCTCACCGAGGTGCGCGCGCTGCTCGCCGACCCGCGGACCACGCCGCTGGGCGTCGTCGAGCGACGGCTGGCCCGGGCCCGGGCGCAGCTGGAGCTCGAGCAGCTGCTCTGCACCCGCCTCGAGCGCTCCGCCGCGGCGCTGGATGCGGGCGCGGAGACCCCCGTGGACCAGTTGATCCACACCATCGAGGTCATGACCATGATCGACCGCCACTACACCCCCGAGCAGCGCGAGCAGCTGGTGCGCCGGCGTGAGCTGCTCGGCGACCAGCGCATCCAGGACGCGCAGGCGGAGTGGGCCGAGCTCATCGACGAGGTGCGCAGCGCGATGGCCCGGGGCACCGACCCGCACAGCACCACCGGGCAGCGGCTGGCGCAGCGCTGGAACGGCCTGGTGGGCGAGTTCACCGGCGGCGACCCCGGCATCGAGCGCTCGCTGCGCAGCATCTACCAGGAGGAGCCGCAGCCCGCGGTCACCTCCATCGGCGCCGACCACAGCGACCTCTACCGCTTCATCGCGCGCGCCTCCTCCGTGCCCGCGGAGTAGCCGGACGGTCGGTCGGTCGGAACCTGACAGCGTGAAACACCGTTGTGTCAGCAGGCGTCCCGGAAACGGTCGACGCCGTCACCGCTGACGTTCCCCCCCTCTCGGGGGCCGGCCCGCGGGCCGGCCCCTTCGGGGAGGCGGGCCCGGGGCGGCCGCGTCGCGGATCCGCCCCTACAATTCCCCGGTGACCGCTTGGGAGGGCGCTCCGCCCTCGGCACGCCGCGGGCTGGTGCGGCGGGTGCTCGGGCTCTTCCGCCCCTACCGCCGCCAGGTCGCGCTCGTCGCCCTCGCGATCGTGCTCAGCTCGGGGATGGGCGTCACCAACCCGCTGCTCATCCGGGTGGTCTTCGACCGCGCCCTCTTCTGCCGCTCCGGCTGCCCCGACGTGCACCTGCTCGGGGTGCTCGTGGCGGTGATGTGCTGCATCCCCGTGGTCACCGCGGCGATCGGGGTCGGCCAGACGCTGCTCACCAACCGCATCGGCCAGCGGGTGATGCGGGGCCTCCGCGACTCGCTCTACGCGCACCTGCAGAGCATGTCGCTGCGCTTCTTCACCGAGACCCGCACCGGCGAGATTCAGTCGCGGATCGCCAACGACGTCGGCGGGGTGCAGACCGTGGTCACCGAGACCGCCTCGAGCATCATGGCCAACGTGGTGATCATCATCAGCACGCTGGTGGCGATGCTGATCATCTCCTGGCGGCTCACCGCGCTCTCGCTACTCCTGCTGCCGTTCTTCGCCTATCTCGCCCATCGCGTCGGCGGCGCCCGCCGGCGGGTGGCCCTGGCGACCCAGCAGTCGAAGGCGGAGATGAGCGCGATCACCGAGGAGACGCTCTCGGTGTCGGGCATCCTCCTCGCCAAGGTCTTCGACCGGGGGCAGTCGGAGGTCGAGCGCTTCCGCCGCGAGAACCGCCGCCTCGCCGACCTGCAGGTGCGCCAGACGATGGTGGGCCAGGGCTTCTTCGCGGTGGTGCAGAGCTTCTTCTCGATCACCCCGGCGCTGATCTACCTGGTCGCGGGCATCAGCATGGCCCACGGCGACACCGCGCTGAGCCCGGGCTCGCTGGTCGCCTTCACCACCCTGCAGACGAGGCTCTTCTACCCCATCGGCACGATGCTGCAGGTGGCGGTGGAGGTGCAGGCGTCGCTGGCGCTGTTCGCGCGCATCTTCGAGTACCTCGACCTCCCCCAGGACATCGTCGACAGGCCGGGCGCGCACACCCTCGAGCCCGACTCGGTGCGCGGCGAGGTGCGGCTGCGTGACGTCTGGTTCCGCTATGGCGCGGGTGACCGGGGGGCGCCGGCGGAGCGGGACGGGGACGCGCCCCCGGTGCGCATCTGGGCGCTGGCCGGGGTGAGCCTCGACGTCGCGCCCGGGCAGCTGGCCGCCATCGTCGGCCCCAGCGGCGCCGGCAAGACCACCATCTCGTACCTCATCCCGCGGCTCTACGACGTCGAGCGCGGCGCCGTGGAGATCGACGGCGTCGACGTGCGCGACATCGGCCTCTCCTCGCTCGCGGAGATCGTCGGCATGGTCACCCAGGAGACCTATCTCTTTCATGCCACGGTGCGCGAGAACCTGCTCTATGCGCGTCCCGGCGCGAGCCAGGACGAGATCGAGGCGGCGGCGCGGGCGGCGCACATCCACGACCGCATCGTCACCTTCGACGGCGGCTACGACACCGTGGTCGGCGAGCGCGGGTACCGGATGTCGGGCGGCGAGAAGCAGCGGCTGGCGATCGCCCGGGTCATCCTCAAGGACCCGCGGGTCCTCATCCTCGACGAGGCGACCTCGGCGCTCGACACCACCAGCGAGCGGCTGGTGCAGAGCGCGCTGCAGCCGCTGATGCGCGGGCGCACCACCATCGCCATCGCCCATCGCCTCTCCACCATCCTCGCCGCCGACGTCATCTTCGTGCTCGACGACGGCGGGGTGGTCGAGCAGGGGTCCCACGCCGAGCTGGTCCACGCCGGCGGCCTCTACGCGCGGCTGCACCGCGAGCAGTTCCAGGGCGGGCTGGTGGAGGCGC
>JAQBPH010000619.1:0-3742 GCA_028287625.1 Chloroflexota bacterium
TGCCGTCCGCCTGCGATCGTGGGCCCTTCGGCAGCCTGAGCGGGCTCGCCTGGAGTGGCGCCGGCATCGACACCACGGGTTGCAGATGGTGTCGGTCACATCCGGCCCCAGCGTGGCCATCCACGAGGGCCGGAGTACTCCCGAGGTGTCCATCGTGGTCCCCGTGTACAACCACCTGGAGCTGACCCGCCGTTGTCTCGCCGCGGTCGCTGCCCACACAGATCACTCCCTCATCGAGGTCATCGTCATCGATGACTGCTCGACCGATGAGACGCCGGCGTGGCTCCAACGCAGCGCCGGCATTCGCGTGCTCCGGCAGGAGCCCAACCAGGGAGTCGGGGCCGCCATGGCCCGGGGGGCAGCGGAGGCCCGCGGACGGCACATCCTGTTTCTCAACAACGACACCGAGCCGCAGCCTGGCTGGCTGGATGCCCTGGTCGACGCGATCGCGCTTCCCGATGTCGTCGCCGCTGGCAGCCGGCTCGTCTACCCGAGCGGTCTCATGCAGGAGTGCGGCGCGGTCGTCACCCGCGACGGCAATGGCGTCAATCTCGGAAATGGGAGGGATCCTGACAGCCCTGAGTGGCGACACGTTCGGGATGTCGACTACTGCTCCGCCGCAGCCCTCCTCGTACGCCGCTCGGCCTTCGACCAGGTGGGCGGCTTCGACGTCCGCTTTCGGCCCGCGTACTACGAGGACACCGACCTCTGCTTCGCCCTGCGGGCAGCGGGCGGACGCGTTGTCGTGGCGCCACGGTCCGTCGTCGTGCATCACGAGGGAGCCAGCCACGGCACCGACCACAGGAGGGTCCAGTCGCCCGGGCTGGGAAAGCTCCAGCAGTACCGCAATCGCGAGGTCTTCGTGTCGAAGTGGGCGGCGGAACTGGCCTCGCATCCCGAGCGACCCCTCTCCGCATGGCCTCTGGCGGGTCGGGAGCGCGATCGTCCTCGGGTCCTCGTGGTCGCCGCCGATGTCCCCCGCGCCGACCGCAGTGCGGGAGCGGTCCGGCTGACGGCGATCCTGCACCAGCTGCGCGTGATCGGCTGCTCAACCACCCTGCTCCCACTGGCGGCAGGGCCTGGCGACGCGCGCTCTCACGTTGCCGCTCTCGAGGGCGCCGGCGTCGAGGTCAGGCCTGTTCGTGATCTCAGCGTCCTCGCCGCTCGACCCGGCGCGTTCGACCTGGTCATGCTCTCGTCACCCGGTCCTGCCCTGGCGACGCTCCAAACGGTGCGCCGGACCCAGCCTCAGGCCGTCATCGTCTACGACAGCGTGGATCTCGAATTCCTGCGCGAGGAGCGTCGGGCCATCGCCCATGGAGAGGAGCTCGCACCAGCGCTGGCGCTCCGTGCCCGAGAGCTCGGTCTCGTACGCTCCACCGACATGACTGCCACGGTGACCGAGAGCGAGGCGGAGGTGCTGCGTGAGGCGGTGCCACATGTGCGCACGGTCATCCTGCCCACTGTCCACGCGGCCCGCCGCACGCCGGTCCCCGGCCCTGAGGGTCGGGAGGGGCTGCTCTTCATCGGAGGCTACTCGCACGAGCCCAATGTCGACTGCGTGCGGCATCTGGTGAGCCAGGTGCTTCCCCTGATTCGGGGGCGAGTCGGCGACATCGGCCTCGACGCCCTCGGGAGTGACCCGCCCGAGGCCCTCCTCGCCCTGCGCTCGGAGGATGTTCGTATTCCCGGACACATCGCCGACGTGGATCCCTGGTTCGATCAGGCGCGCGTGTTCGTCGCACCGCTCCGGTACGGGGCGGGGATGAAGGGCAAGATCGGTCATGCCATGGCGCTCGGCCTCCCGGTCGTCACCAGCACCGTCGGCGCCGAGGGAATGGACCTCGTCGACGGCACCGACTGCCTCGTCGCCGACACGCCGCCTGCCGTCGCCGAGGCGGTGGTGCGCCTGATCACCGACGACGGCCTCTGGCGCTCACTGTCCGAGGCGGGTGTTCGTACCGTGGGTGAGCGCTGGTCTCCGGACAGGATGCGCGCACGGCTCGAGGGCCTGCTCGACCGCGCCAGGCCGGATCAACTCTGGGTGCGGACTCCGACGAAGACCAGCGGCTCGCCATCGTAGATGCCATACCAGGGGGCGGTGACCAGGTGGACGCTCACCCTGAACCCCAATGCCCGGATGCGGTCGAGCGCCCCGCGCCCGAAATCGGTGAAGACCAGCGCGCCGCCCTCTCGAAGCGGGTCGCCGTGGTACTCGGCAGGCAGGTGGTGGACGACGGTGCCGTCAGGCTCCAGCCGGGCCCGCTGTCGGTCGTCCGCCAGTGTGGGGTCGAACGGGATGGTGAAGACATGCCGACCGCCGGGGCGGAGGATCCTCCGGATCTCCGCATGGGCGGCATACGGGTCGGGGACGTGCTCCAGCACATCACTCGTCAGTACGAGGTCGAAGGACTCGTCCTCCAACCCGAGGTTCTGGAGGTCCTGGTGCTCCACGCCGTCGACGCGCTGGCCCGGCGAGTACTCGGGTCCGAAGTATTCGCTGGAGCGATAGCCGGCCATCGAGGACAGGGCGGCGTGGACGGATCCGCGAGACTCAGCGTTGAACACCGACAGCCCGCCGGCTCCGGCCAGGGCGGCGAGAGAACGAGGGCGCGTGCCGTTTGGAAGTCCAGCCAGGACCACCACCGCCATCTGTCGCTGACGGCTCGCTGACCGGCACCAGACGCACACGGAGCTCTCGCGCAGGTTCGACGCTCGGACGACGGCCGCCCCCAGCCGTCCACAGACGGGGCAGAAGCAAGGCAGCACGCGCAGCGCCTGCGCCAGATATGTGGTGGTCCGGGCCCACCAGGGTCTGCGCAGCTTCGTCAGCGACTGAATGACGGGCACTGCTCGATCCTAGGCGTCATCTTCTCGCCGGCTCGCCCGATCATGGGGCCGGCATCTCCATCTCGGCGGCATACGGGTTGTCGCAGTGCTCGAAAACCATGATGCGGAACAACCTTCACCACTACAGGCGCCACCAAGACAACCGCCGCCGTGTACGTCGCAGCCCGTTGCGCGGGTGCCGTAGTGACGTGGTGATCCATGACCGGAGTAGCGCGAGCGCCTCGCGCGGCGGCGCGATGACCAGCCTGCGCAGCCTTGCCTGGCACCGACGGACCGGGGCGTATGCCTGGCCCAGCCGCGCGTAGACATCGGGTGGTGTGAGGCGTTGCACCACGCACCGAACGGGCGTCAGCAGCTCAGCGATCACCCCGTTGCGCAGGCTCACAATCATGCCCCCGCGCGTAGCAACGGCCAGTCGCCGCGGGAAGCCACCGATCGAGGTGAGGTGATCGGAGCACGCGAGATGTCTCGTCACCCCAAAGGCGATGGCTGCCTGTGGTAGGTGGCGCGGAAACCAGCCCAGTTCCAAGTGGTCCACGACCGCCTGAGGGTCCCAAGACATCCCACCGATGGATCGGTGGAGCTCCGCATCCTCGCAGACCGAGATCGTTCCCCGACACGCCAGGTCCAGCATCCACCACCAATCGCCTCCGATGTATCGCGGAAGCGGAAGCAGCCGGCGGAGGTCCGCGGTCCTAGCAACACCATAGAATGCTGCGCCCGAAGTGACCCGGCGCAGATAGTTCAGGATTCGCGTGTGGGCGACTCGGTCGACCACCACGACGTCACGCTCCTGGACAGGCCCCTGAGGCTGGTGCCAGAAGTCACGGCCGACCACCACGATGTGCGATTCTGTGACCAGTTTCTCGACGCATCTGCGCAGGTATCCGGG
>JAQBPH010000623.1:0-2865 GCA_028287625.1 Chloroflexota bacterium
GTCGCAGATCGTGCGCAGCACCTCGTCGTCGCCGGGGGGGCCGCCGGCGCGGAGCCACAGCCGCTCCGACATCCCCTCCTTCATGCGCTGGAGCCGGACGGGACGAGCATGGCCGGACAGGCTGAGCTGTTCGCGTCCGCAGACGACGAGCCGCCTGGTGACGGTCTGCAGCTCGCCGACCAGGCCGGCATGCGACTCCGACGCGTCGACGTTGTCGAGGACGACGAGGTGGTCCGGCTGCTCCGCGAGGGTGCTGCGGAGGTCCCGATCGAGGCTGTCGGACCGGTCGCCGGCGGGCCGGCGCACGGACAGGGCCCGAGCGAGCAGGCGCGTGACCGCGGCGGCGGTGCCGAGACCGGGCGTCTGCAGGTCGATCCAGTAACAGGTCACGTCCCGGGAGGCGACCAGCCTGGCGAGCACCGCGCTCTTGCCCATCCCGGGCCCCCCGTACAGCTGAACGGGGAAGTGCTCGAGGTCGATCTCCTCCCCGAGCGTGGCGAGGACACTGTCCCGGCCGACGAGCTCCTCGGGGTCGGGCGGGTGGAGGCGCTCACGGGTCTCACGCCGGACGTCCTCACTCTCCTGCCGGGTGGCATTGTCGGCCCGTCGAGGGGCGATGACGCTCTCGGTACCGCTGCGCACCGGCGCCGGTTGCTCCCCTCCCCCCCGATCGCCTGCCCTGCCGACCAGCTCGAGCGGGGGCTCAGCGGCGGCCGGCGTGTCCGGGGTCTCGACCGCGAGAGATGCCGCCACGCACCGGAACCCGTGCTCGGCGAGCCTCTTCCGTATCCGCTGCGGGCGCCGGTGGAGAACATCCTCGAAGGCTTGGCGGTCGCCGATCGCCACCGAGCGGAGGACGTCGGTCCTGATCCTCTCCCAGTCCGTCTTCCTCAGAGGTGCCAGGTGACAGTACCGAGCGTGGATGCGGCGCTTGGTGAGCCCGGTCTCCATCGACAGCCAGCGCTCGCGGAATCCCGCGCTCCTCACCACCGCCAGGCCACCCGGGGGATTGGCGAGCCAGCCCTCGATGCGCGATGCCACCTCGTCGAGACGCTCACCGAGGAGGATGAGCAGCGAGCTCAGCTGGAGTCGGACCTCCATGCGCTGGAGCACGAGCAGCGCGTAGTCCTCCGCCAGCGGTCCCCAGCGCCGCAGGTCCCGGGAACGGGCACCACTCATCCTCGCCTCCCCGAATGCCTGCGCCTGCTCCCTCTCGCTCCGGACCCAGGCCGCCTCCGCCTCCTCGAGCCTGGCGACCGCCTCATCGATTGCCGGCGCGAGCCTGGCCTGCTGGTGCGCCTCGCGGAACTCCCAGAGGTCGCATGTGGTGCTCGGCGGAAGGACGAAGACACGACGCGCCGCGTCATGGATGGTCTGTCCCTGGAGCACGCTGCGCCAGGACGACGCGTATCCCCTCAGGGTGGCCTGCCCGGGGCCGCTCCCCGCGCTCGAGAGCCGCTCCCGGGCACGAAGGACGTCCACCTCCCCGTTCTCGAGGAGCAGCAGCCGGATGAAGCCGGTGGTGCCCCGGACGATCCCCGTGCTGCAGTCGAATCCCTCGAGGACGCGGAAATGGGGTCCGGGGATGAGCGTTTGTGACCCGCTCACCGCCCGTTGCACCCCGGGGGGAACTGCATCCCGTTCTCGCCGTATCACCGCCTCACCGGCGGCAGCGCCGCCGGCTCCTCCGTCCTCGACCGGCAGCCCCCCGTGTTGAGATTATCCACCGTCCCCTCGTGAATCAATGGGCTGAGTTCAAAAGGCTCGCCGATTGCCCGTCGAGACCTCCGTCCTCACGCTGAGGACACCGCCACGAGCGGCTCACGTCAAACGGAGGACCGGCGATGAATGCAGCCAACTGGCATCTGACCTGGGGGCTCCCCACCGTGGGGCTCCTCCTCATCGGGGGAATCCTGCTGGACGCGATCCGGCGCCTCATTACCCTCCTGATTGCCCTGGCCGTTGGCCTGGTGCTGATCACGTCGGTCCTGACGAGCTCGCCCGTCCCGGTGGCGACGACGCAGCTGCACCCGACGCCGGCCACGGCGGCCAAAGCTCCAGGACCACCGCCCACGCAGATCCCGGCGCCCCTGCCGGCCACGGCCGAGGTCGGAATCTGCACCGACGGATCGCCGTCGGTGCCACGCCCGCTGGCCACCGAGTTCCTCAACCGCCTGGCCGACGCCGTCGACGGCTGGCCCGCCGGACCGGTCGGCGACTACCGGAACGGCGCGCCTCCGCAGGCCGGCCTCCACCTGGTGCTGCGGAGCGCCGCCGATCGGAGCGGTCGCCGGATTCCACAGGGTGCCGTCGACGGCTACATCGATGCCGTGCCCGGGGTGCCGCCGCGGCTCGACCTCGACGATCCCCGCTTCCTCGACGAGGAGCCGGCCTGGGCTTCGGCGGTGCGCACGGCGGAGAGCGCCCGTGCCCGCGCCCTGCGGCAGGCAGCGGACACCGCCGACGCCATCCGGCATGCGCGGGTCACCTCCGGACTGCCACGGGCCGGCGACTGCCTGATGACCGTCGCCGGAGAGCTGTTGCCGGGGCACCGGATCATCGGCTCTCTGACGGACCTGCGGCAGGACATCATTGCGCCGGTCAGGGGCGACCTCGGCGAGGCGACCGTGGTCGTGGGGCATGCGTGCGCTGATCCCGCGACCTGCCCTCCGGCAGAGACGGGCTGGTCGCACCGCTTTGCGGGGCCTGGTGTGACGGCGGTTCGCTTTCTCCCGCCGGAGGTGTTTCTGGACGTGCTGCCGGACTTTCTGAGGGGGCTGTATCCGTCGTCACCCTGATGAGTCTGGACCCTGCGCTGTGATTCGTTCGTGCCCTGCCTCCGCAGGGCGCGGGGTCTCGTCGGCG
>JAQBPH010000625.1:0-14941 GCA_028287625.1 Chloroflexota bacterium
GCCGCGGCCCCTACACTGGCGCTCCATGCCTGGCCGGCGGCGCCTGCCCCTCCCCGCGCGGTGGACCGCGGCCATCGGGGCCTCGATCGTGGTGGTCGCCGCCGCCGTCATCGCGACCGCCGTCATCGCCGGCCGTGGCCCCTCGTGCGGCACCCCGGCGTGGTCGCAGCTGCAGGGCGACGCCGCCCACGACGGCCGGGGCCAGGGGGGCGCCGGCACCCTGACGGTGCGCTGGGCCCGTCCCGGCGAGGCCTCGGGAGGCGCGGTGCTGGTGGGCGACGAGCTGCTGGTCGGCCGGCAGGGCGGCGTCCTCGGCCTCTCGACCGCCGACGGCACCGAGCGCTGGCACTGGTCGACCCCCGACCAGAAGGGCAACAACGTCGGCCCGCCGGCGGTGACCGGGTGCTCCGTCGGGGTCGTGGAGTCGCGTCCCGACCAGCCGGCCAGCGGCGTCCACGCCGTCCTCCACCTGGTCTCGATGACCAGCCACGAGCTGGTCGGCAAGGGTCTCGACATCCCGTCGGCCTCGGCCGGCGGCCTGCTCGCCGCCGGGTCACGCTTCGAGCTGGTCGGCGGTCGCGCCGAGTCCGGGGGGGTGCGCTGGGGCCTCTACGCCGTCGAGGCCGGGAGCGCCAGGGCGAGCTCGCTCGCCCCCCTGGCCGGCTTCACCCCGGGGCCCCCTGCGGCCGGCGGCGACACCACCTACGTCGCCGCCTGGGACAACGCCGTGCAGGCGGTGAGCGGCGCCGGCCGCCAGCTCTGGAGGACGGCCACCACCGGGCTGCCGCTGACCGCCCCGGTACTCGGCACCGGCAGGGTGATGGTCGGGACCATCAGCGGGGCGGACGCCTTCGACCCCGGCAGTGGCAGGGTGCTGTGGACCAGCACCATCCCCTCGGGCGTGGTCGCCGCCCCGCTGCCCGCCGGCGACGGCGTGCTCGTCGTCGACCGCATCTTCCACCGGCTCCACCGGCTCGACCTCGCCACCGGCCGCGAGATCTGGGCGGTGCAGCTGGGGACCACCCTGGCGCCGCCGGTGCTGGTGGGCTCGCGGGTGATCACCGCCGACGAGCAGGGTTCGCTGGTCGCCCTCGACGCCGCCAGCGGCAGGGTGCTGCAGAAGCTGACCCTGAGGAGCGGGGTGCGCAGCCCGCTCGCCGTCGGCGGCGGCAGCGTCTACGTGGTCGGCAACGACGGCGGGGTCACCGCCGTCTCCCTGGGGTGAGCCCACCGCGTATTTGACCTTCCGGATCGGGCACGCCGACAATGCCCCCGCCGGCGTCGGTGCGGAGGGCGAATCGCATCCTCTCCCCGGGTGGGTGACGAGTGGTCACCCCGAGGGGGGAGGGCAACCCTGTCCGGAAAGCGGTAGATTCGCACGGGTTCATGGGGGAGGGGGCGAGGAGACGACGGGATGCTGCTGACCCGGGTCGAGAAGCTGTTCATCGTGGCCGCGGTGCTCGCGATCGTGCTCACCGTCGGCTTCGGCGCGGGGCTGTACCACGCGCTCACCACCCGCGAGCAGATCACCGCCACCGCCGTCCAGGGCTCCGGCACCTCCGGGTCGGTCCCGCTCCCCGACCAGGCGCCTGCCACGGGCACCTCCGGCTCCTCCCAGGCGGCGCCCGGAGGCGCGGGCAGCGCCGTCACCTCGGGCGGAGCCGTGCGCCGGGGACCCGGTCCCGCGGCCGGGGCCCCGGCGGGCTCGGCCGTCCGGCAGCCCACCGTGCCCCACGCCGTCGCGCCCTCGGTCTGCCCCTTCCCCGGCGGAGTGATGACGCTGGGGAGCATCGTCTCCCTCTCCGGCTTCTTCCAGTTCCCGGAGGCGAAGAACGCCGCCAGCGCCTACTTCCAGGACGCCAACGCCCACGGGGGCGTCCACGGCTGCCGGGTGCAGTACCAGGTGCTCGACGACGCCACCAGCAACACCACCGCCCTGGCCGACGCCAAGCAGCTGGTCGCCGACGACCACGTGCTCGCCATCGTGGGCATGGTCTCGCCCTTCGGGCAGGACACCGTCGACCCCTACTTCGCCAGCCCCGGCGCCGACAACGCCGGCCAGGCGGTGCCGCTGATCGGCATCGACCCCTACGAGGAGAGCGCCTTCAAGTTCCCCAACCAGGTGAGCGTGGACGTGCCCATCAAGGACGCGGGCGCGATCATGGCCCAGTACGCCAAGGACCACGTCCCCTTCACCCACCCGGGGATCTTCGGCTACAACGTCTCCCAGCTCACCGCCGCCGAGGCGGGTGCGGTGGGCCAGTTCAGGAAGCTCGGCTACTCCAACGTCGACGTCCAGACCGTCGACCCCTCGGCCTCGCAGTACGACCAGATCGTCCAGCGCTTCGCCGCCGACAAGGTGGACCTGCTGATGTGGTTCTGCGACATCGGCTGCGGCGACCGCTTCGTGCAGGCCGCGCAGAGCATCGGCTACCACCCCAGATGGGTGAACTACGAGATCGGCTACGACCCTCACTACGCGGCCCAGTTCGGCCAGGCCGGGGGCGAGCAGGACGGCGCGGTGGCGCTCTCGCCCTTCCTCCCCTTCGAGGCGGGCGGCCCGGCGGCCGGCCTCTTCAGCACCGTCGAGCACTACTTCCCGGGGACGTCGCGCGACTCGGTGATGGAGCAGGGCTGGCTGGGTGCCCAGCTGTTCGCCCGGGTGGTGGACGCCCTCCCGCTCTCCGCCGACCTGCACGCCGACCAGGCGGCGATCATCCAGGCGCTGAACGGCATCGCCAGCCTCGACCTGGGGTTGACCCCGCCGCTCGACCTGAGGCTCGGCGCCGACCCCGACTACCCCGGCCACGTGCCCCACCGCTGCGCCCAGTTCGCGACCATCAGCGGCGGGACACTGCACTGGAACGATCACAGCTGGCACTGCCCGCCGTGATCCCGGTCGCGGCGTCGGTCTCGACGTACGCCACCGATGCCGTCCTCGGGCTGATCCAGGGGGCGGTGTACGGGCTGCTGGCCATGGGCGTGGTGGCCATCTACCGGACCACGCGCACCCTCAACCTCGCTCAGGGCGGGATGGCGACGCTCGGCGCCTTCACCTACATCGCGCTGCGCGAGCACGGCGTCCCCACCCCGGTCGCGGTGGTCACGGTGGTGGCCCTCGGTGCCGCCGCCGGCCTCGGCATCGGCCAGCTCGTCGGCTGGCCGCTCCGCCGCGCCAACGCCACGGTGAAGCTGGTCTCGAGCCTGGGCGTGCTGCTCGTGGTGCAGAGCCTGGTGGGGATCGTCTTCGGCGACGTGCCCCGCTCGGCTCCGCCGCTGGTGTCGCCGGACAGCGTGACCGCGCTGGGGATCACCGTGCCCGTGGACGGGCTGGTCGTGCTCGCGGTGGCGGCCGCCTCCGCGGTGCTTCTCAACCAGCTGCTCACCTCCACCCGGCTGGGGCTGCACATGCGCGCCGTCGCCGCCGACCCCGAGGTGGCGGCCCTGCAGGGCGTGAACGTCCGGCTGGTGACCGCCGGCAGCTGGATGCTGGGGGTGGCGATCGCCCTCGGAGGCGGCATCCTGCTCGGCCCGGTGATCCGCACCGTCGCCCCCTTCCTGCTCACCCTCATCGCCCTGCAGGCGCTCGGCGCGACCCTGCTCGGCCGCATCGACAGCCTCTCCGGGGCGCTGGCCGGCGGGCTCATCCTCGGCGAGCTGGTGACCTTCGCCCAGGAGCTCTTCCCCGGCACCCAGGGCAGCGGCGACATCGCCGTCTTCCTGTTCATCCTCGCCGTGCTGCTGCTCCAGCGGCGGGGTGGCCTGGTGGTGGAGCGGGCATGACCCGCCGGCTGGCCGTCTCGCTCGCCGCCCTCGCCGCGTTCGTGGCCGCCGCGGCCGGGATGCCCTCGGTGCTCGGCCCGGCCCGGCTGCTGTCCATGTCGCTGGCGCTGATCTTCGCCCTCGCCGCCCTGAGCGTGGTGGTGCTCACCGGATGGACCGGGCAGACCTCGCTCGCCCAGGTCACCTTCATGGGGGTCGGGGCCTTCGTCGCCGCCCGGCTGATGGCCCCCGGGGTGGGGCTGCCCCTGTACCTCGCCACCCCCGTCGCCGTGCTCGCCGCCGCCGCGGTGAGCGTGGTGGTGGGGCTGCCGGCGCTTCGCCTGCGCGGCGTCTACCTGGCGGTGGTCACGCTCGGCTTCGCCCAGGTGATGCAGGACGCCGTCTTCAACAACGCCGGGCTCACCGAGAGCCAGAACGGACTGACCGTGGCGCGCCCGGTGCTCGGCCGCCTCGACCTCACCTCCGAGCACACCCTCTACCACGTGCTGCTCGGCGTGCTGGTGGGCTGCTGCCTGCTGGTGGCCGGCCTGCGCCGCTCCTCGCTGGGGCGGCGGATGATCTCGCTGCGCACCACCGAGGTGGGGGCGAGCGTCCGCGGCATCGACCTGGTCAGCACCAAGCTGCTGGCCTTCTCGCTGAGCGCCGCCCTCGCCGGGCTCGCCGGGGTGCTCTACGCCCTCGAGGTGCAGAGCGTCGGCCCCGCCCCGTTCAACCCGCTGCAGTCGATCTTCCTGCTCGGCCTGGTGGTCATCGCCGGCCAGCGCAGCATCGCCGCGGCGCTGACCGCCGGGCTGCTCTACGGCTGGATGCCCCCCGAGCTCACCCGACACCTCGCCGACAGCACGTTCGGTCCCAACGCCGCCAACCTGGTGGCCGGGGTGGGGCTGCTGCTGGCGCTGATCGGGCGCGAGCAGCTCGCCGGCCTGGCCGGACGGCTGCCCCGCGGCCTCCGGCGGTCGCCGCGCCGCCTCGCCGTCACGCCGGAGATCACCCGCAATGTTCCTGCTTGAGGCCCGCGGCGTCGGGGTCCGCTACGGCGGCGTCCTCGCCCTCGACGGGGTGACCTGCGGGGTCGACGCCGGCGAGATCGCCGCCATCATCGGTCCCAACGGGGCGGGCAAGACCACCCTGCTCAACGCCATCAGCGGGCTGACCCCGCTCCAGGAGGGACAGGTGCTCTTCGAGGGCCATGATCTGGCCCCCCACAGGCCCCACCGGCGGGCGCGGATGGGGCTCGCCCGCACCCTGCAGGGGGTCGACCTGTTCGAGGGGCTGACGGTGCGCGAGAACCTGATGCTGATGGCGCGGATCAGCGAGAGCAGCCGCCGGCCGGGGACGGCCACGACGCCGGTGACCGAGCGGGTCACCGCCGCCGCCGGCTTCCTCGGCGTCGAGGACGAGCTGGAGCGGCAGGTGACCGACCTGCCCGGCGGCCGGCAGCGACTCGTCGACATCGCCGCCGCGCTCTGCCTGCGTCCCCGCTGCCTGCTCCTCGACGAGCCCGCGGCGGGCGCGGGGCCGTCGGAGTCGGCCGCCCTCGGCCGGCTGCTGCTGCGCATCCGCGAGGTGCTGGGGCTGGGGATCCTGCTGGTCGAGCACGACGTCCAGCTGGTCCTCGACATCGCCGACTACATCTACGTGCTCGACTTCGGCCGGCTGATCGCCGAGGGCACCCCGGCGGAGATCCGGCGCGACCCGGTGGTGATCGCCGCGTACCTCGGCCGGGAGGCCGGCGAGGCGGTGCCCGCGGCCGCCGCCGTCCCCGCGGCTGCCGCGCCCGCCGCCCCGCGCCCGGGTCCGCGTCCGCCCGGGCCGGAGTGGGGATCGGACGAGGCGATCAGGGGAGGCGGCGGTGCTCCGCGCTGAACGGCTCGAGGTCGCCTACGGTGGCGTGATCGCGCTCCAGGAGTGCAGCCTGGAGGTGGGCGAGGGCGACTGCCTCGCCGTCCTCGGGGCCAACGGCGCCGGCAAGAGCACGCTGCTGCGGACCCTCGCCCGGAGCGTCCGGCAGCGCAGCGGCCACCTCTGGTGGGACGGCACCCGGATCGACCGCTGGGCTGCCGACCGCGCCGCCCGGCACGGCATCGCCCTGGTGCCGGAGGGGCGGCGGCTCTTCTCCGGCCTCTCGGTGCGCGAGAACCTCGAGGTGGGCGCGGCGCGGCTGCCCGGCTCGGAGGTGGAGGGCCGCCTCGCCGAGGTGCTGCGCTGGTTTCCCGAGCTGGGCCAGCGCCTCGACCTGCCCGCCGGCCGGCTCAGTGGCGGTGAGCAGCAGATGGCCGGGATCGGCCGTGCCCTGATGGGCCGGCCTCGCCTGCTGCTGATCGACGAGCTGTCGCTGGGGCTGGCGCCGCTGGTCACCCGGCGGATCTACGAGATCCTCGCCCGGATCGCCACCGGCGGGATCGCGGTGGTCCTCGTCGAGCAGTACACCGACCTCGCCCTCGCCGCCGCCGGCCGTGCCCTGGTCCTGGAGAAGGGACGCGTGGCCTTCACCGGCACCGCCGACGAGCTGCGGCGCCGGCCCGAGCTGCTGGAGACCGCATACTTGGGACGGGAGCTGCTGGCCAGAGCGCCGGAGGCGGCGCGCAGCGGCGCGGCTCCCGCCGCGGGCGGACGTCGACGAGGAGCAGGGGATGGCAGGCGGTGGCCGGCGGTGGCCGAGGTGCTGCTCCACCTCGAGGCGCCGGAGAAGCGGCGCATCGAGGAGCAGGCCCGGGCCGCCGGCGTGGACGTCGACGAGTGGATCCGGCGGATGATCCGGGAGTCGGCTGCCGCGCCGGCGCCGGCTCCGGCGCCGGAGCTATGGGAGAGATGAGATGGGCCGCAGAGGACTGACCGCAATCTCCGGCGGGGTCGGCCTGGCCGGCCTCCTCCTCGCCGCCGCCACCGTGCTCGCGCCCACCGGGGCGCTCGCCGGGTACCAGCCCGACCTCCGGCCATCCCCGGTGGCGGCGCCGCCCAGCGTCATCTCGTACACGGGCAGCAGCGCCGGCCTCGAGTTCCACCTGGTCCCCGGCCAGTACCACCCCACCTTCGACCAGGCCTTCGTCGAGTCCTTCCCCTACGCCGCGACCGCGGCCGACAGCAATCCCTCGGCGACGGCGCTGGCCACTCCGGCCGAGCTCGGGCTGTTCCTCGACAGCTACCCGACCGCCGCCTGCCTGATCAGCACCTTCTCGCCCTACTGCGAGCAGATCCAGAAGCTCCCCGTCGACGCCTTCTTCGCCCGCGCCACCTCGGACAGCAGCAGGGCCCGCGACGCCCACACCTCCTTCCCCTGCGAGCCCGGGGCGGCGCAGCCGAAGACGGTGGCGCTGGCCCCGCCGGCCTGCCCCCAGGCGCCGCCGAAGCAGCTCACCCTCGGCGACGGCGTCGCCCATGCGGACGCCACCCCCGACGCCAGCGCCCAGGCGCACCTCGGCGCCTTCGACGTCTCCCCGCCGGCACAGGCGCGGCCGGGCTACCTGGCGCGGCTGCAGCAGGCGCGGGCGCTGCTCGCCTACCTCCACCGTCCCACCGCGGGCGTGGACCGGGCGATCGCCTCCTCGGCGATCCTCGGCGTCTCCGGGGTCACCACGGTGTCCGAGTTCCACTCCGGCTCGGACGGCGTCCCCCGCGCCCACAACCAGGTGGTGTTCGGGAGCATCGACGCCCTGGGCGGCATGGTCCACGCCGACGGGCTGGTGCTCGACCTCGCCGCCGCCACCCTGGGACAGGCGAAGCCGCCGGCGCGCGCCGAGGACGCCCGCTTCCTCCACCTCGTCGTCCTCGGCAAGGACTACGGCAACGTCGACAGCTCCAACTGCAACCAGGTGGCCTCCCAGATCAACACCGCGTCGCCGAGTATGGTCCCGGGGGGGCAGCAGTTCAGCCTCGGTGCCTTCGGCTTCCGGCTCAGCTGCTCGGTGGTGACCTCCGGCGTGATCACCGACCCCGCGAAGGGGTTCGGGCTCAACCCCGTCGCCCAGGAGCTGACCGGGCCGGGGCTCGACTTCGCCCAGCTGCAGAACCCGCTCGACTACCTGCAGGCCGCCGGGTTCCCCGTCCCCCAGGCCTGCTACCCGGGGAGCAACCTCCCGCCGCCGCCGGCGCCGCCCCCGCCGCCGGCGCTGCCGGGGCCGCCCCAGGCACTGCCGCCGCCCCCGGGCCCGACCTCGACCTGCCAGTTCGCCTCCACCAACTCCTTCGCCAACAACGGCTTCAGCCTCCACCTCGGCCACGCGGTCCAGAGCCTCGCCGCCCAGCCGCCGGCGCCCGACCTCGGCCTCCTCCCCGGCACCGGTCTCGGCGACGGCGTCGGCGGCGGTGTGACCACCGGGCAGCCGCTCGACTTCGGCGGCAGCGTGCGCGGCGCCACCACCGGGTTCGGGTCGACCCACGCGCCCGCCGGACTGGTGCCGGGCGGCTACACGGCGGTGACGGCGCCGGCGCTGGTGCTCGCCGGGGTGCCCTACCGCGACTGGCTGGTGTTCGGCTACGGCGCCTGGGGCTGCGCGGTGCTCGCCGCGCTCGCCCTCTGGGGGCTGGCGATCCACCGCCGGCGGCTGAGCGGGCTGCTCTGATGTCCGCCCGGGGGGCGGGGCTGGTGGCTCCGATCCTCACGCTGCTGCGCGGCCTGCGGCTGCCGCAGCGCCGTCCCCCGAGCGCCTGCCCGCGCTGCGCCACCCCGGTGCGGGCCGGCCTGCCCGCCTGCCCGCTCTGCGGCGAGGTCATCCCCGCCGCCCTGGAGAGCCGGCTGGCGGCCTGGCGGCGCCGCGGCCTGCTCGAGGTCACCGTGGTCGCGGTGGTGCTGCTCGTCTTCCTCGTCTGCTTCCTGGTCGTCTTCTCCCACCGGTGACCCCGCCCTGGGTCCCCCGCCTGCGGAGGGAAAATCACCCGGGTCGGGGGACGACACCGCTGTCGCCCGCGGCGATACTGCGACCAGCGAGGAGGACATTCTGTGGGTTCCGAGACGGCCGACGTCACGCTCGACTGCCTGGGCAAGCTGTGCCCCATCCCCGTCATCGAGGTGTCGAAGGCGGTGCGGAGGATGGAGTCGGGTCAGACCCTGCTCATGCTGGCCGACGATCCCGGCAGCGATCCGGACATGCACGCCTGGTGTGACGAGACCGGCAACGAGCTCCTCCGCATGGAGAAGGACGGCAGGGTCTACAGGTTCTGGATCCGCCGGGAGGCCTGATGCCCATGGCCGACGACGACGACGACGTCAAGAGCGTCGTCTACATCCAGTCGAGCGGGGTCGACACCCCGCAGCGTGCGGCCACCCCCTTCTTCCTCGCCGCCACCGCGGCGGCGATGGAGTGGGACGTCAAGATCTACTTCACCATCAACGGCCCCACCCTGCTCAAGAAGGGCGTCGCCGAGAACCTCTACGTCAAGAAGGGCGGCAGGAACGGCGGCGGCGCGCCGCTCAGCCACTTCATCGCCCAGGCGCGGGACCTCGGCGTCGAGCTGCTCTGCTGCCAGCCCAGCCTCGACCTCAACGACCTCGACTACGAGGAGCTGATCGACGGGGTGAAGATGATCGGCGGCGCCGCGTTCAACAGCCTGGCGGCGAAGGCATCGGCGGTGGTCTGCTTCTGATGACCGTCCCGGTCGCGCCGCAGGCGACGCCGGAGCTCAAGGCCGAGATCTTCGCCAAGGTCGTGGCCGACACCCGTTTCCACGACTACGTCCACGGCTGCTACGAGTGCGGCATCTGCGTGGCCGCCTGCCCGTCGGCGCGCTTCTACGACTTCAGCCCGCGGAAGATCACCCAGACGGTCTGCCGCGAGGACCTCGACACCTTCTGGGAGCACGTCAACGTCGACGTCTGGAACTGCTCGCAGTGCTTCAGCTGCGACCGCTGCCCCCGGGGCAACTCGCCGGGCGGGCTGATCACGATCATGCGCGAGGTCGCGGTGACCAGCGGCCTGCGCTCCGCCAAGCAGGCGCTCGAGGGCGGCGAGCGGGTGGTCTACAAGATCATGTCGACGGGCACCCAGGTGTCCCCCGACATGCTCCAGCCCGAGGCGTTCCCCGACTGGGGCCCCGACGTCCAGGACGTCTCCAAGAACCTCGACCTGTGGCGCCGCGCGCTGCCACCCGAGACCATGCACACCACCACCACGGCGTGGGAGATCGACGACAAGACCCTGGTCGAACTCTACCTGATCTGGCACATGACCGGGGTGCTCGACATGATCAAGGCCGTCGACGAGGGCCTCCACATGATCCTCAACGACGTCATGGAAGAGCTGCTGGAGGACCACGACATTGTCGTCTGACGTGAACCGTGGGGGTCCCAGCGCGCCCTCGGCGCTGACCGCGGGCACCATCCCGCTCGAGGTGGTCCACGCCCGCAGCTTCACCCGCAATCCCGACCTCGCCCCCATCGAGGACATCCGCGAGGAGATCCTCAAGCTGGAGGCGGCGGGCGAGTGGATCGTCCAGCGGGTGCCCGACGACCACACCGAGGTGACCACCAAGTACGGCCGGACCAAGAAGATCCCGAACCGGCACACCTGGCACCACAAGAGCTGCGGCCAGTGCGGTCACATCCCCGGCTACTCGACGGCGATCTTCTGGCTCAACCGCGAGCTCGGCGCCGACTACAACGACCCCCGCGACCAGACCTCCTGCACCGCCTGGAACTACTACGCCTCGGCCACCTCGAACGCGCCCGCGCAGGCGGCGGTGGCGATGCGCAACTTCGCGGCGGCGTACGACACCGGCTTCTACCCGGTGATCCACTGCGGCACCAGCTACGGGCACTACAAGGAGGTGCGCGAGGAGCTGGTGCGGCATCCCGACCTGCGCGCGCAGGTGCGCGACATCCTCGCCAGGATGGGGAAGCCGCTGGTGATGCCCGAGGAGATGATCCACTACAGCGAGTGGATCCACGTGATGCGCCACGAGATCAGGAAGCGCACCGTGCACGACCTCTCCGACATCACCTGCGTCGTCCATCCCGCCTGCCACTACTACAAGCTGGTGGCCGAGGACGCGATCTACGACGAGGAGATCTACGGCGGCCAGCGCACCGCGATCATGACCTCACTGCTGGAGGCCATGGGTGCGAAGGTCGCCGACTACTCCACCTGGTTCGACTGCTGCGGCTTCGGCTTCCGCCACGTGCTGGTGCAGCGTGACTTCACCCGCTCCTTCGCGACCCTGCGCAAGATCGAGCGGATGAAGGAGGAGGCCAACCCCGACGTCACCATCACCCACGACACCGGCTGCGTCACCACCCTCGACAAGAGCCAGTTCGCCGCCAAGGCGCACGGGCGCAACGTGGGCATCCCGGTGATGTCGGAGGCGCAGTTCGCGGCGCTGGCGATGGGCGCCCATCCCTACCGGGTCTGCCAGCTGCACTGGCACAGCACCGACTACCGGCCCCTGCTCACCAAGATGGGCATCGACTGGGAGAAGGCCTGGGCGGAGTTCGAGTCCGACCTCGAGCGGCTGCGCAGCGGCAAGACCGAGTTCCTCACCTGGGACGACGCCAATGCCAAGTGACACCGTCGTCGTCATCGGCGGAGGGCCGGCCGGGCTCACCGCCGCGCGCGCCGCGGCCGAGCTCGGTGCCGCGGTGGTCGTGGTCGAGGCCCGCGAGCGCCTCGGCGGCACCCCGATCAGCTCGAACTACGCGGCGCTGACCCCCGACTTCCGGCCCGCCGACGAGGCGATGGCGGAGATGGTCGCCGCGCTCGAGGGGCTGCCCCGGTGCACGGTGCGCACCTCGACGCGGGTGACCGCGCGCGAGGGCGACGCGGGGGCCTTCCGCCTCACCCTGGCGAGCGGCGACACCACCGACGCCGTCGAGGCGGCGGCGGTGATCCTCGCCACCGGCTTCGACCACTTCGACCCCGGTCGCGAGACCCAGATGTACGGCTACTACGAGTACGAGGACGTGCTCACCCTGCAGGACCTCGAGGCCCAGCTCAAGGAGCACCGGGTCACCGTGCCCTCCACGGGGAGGGCGCCGGAGCATCTCTGCTTCATCCAGTGCGTGGGCTCGCGCGACCGGCGGATCGGCAACACCTGGTGCTCCAAGGTCTGCTGCGGCGTCGCCACCAAGGAGGCGATCGAGGTCAAGCGGCTGGTGCCGTCCTGCAAGGTCTTCGTCTTCTACATCGACATGCGCATGTACGGCTTCTGGGAGGACCAGATCTACTGGAAGGCCCAGGAGGAGCACGGGGTCAACTTCATCCGCGGCATCGTCACCGAGGTGATCCGCCGCGGCGACAAGCTGATCGTCAAGGGCGAGGACACCACCATGGGCCGGCCGGTCGAGGCGCCGATGGACATGGTCGTCCTCAGCGTGGGGATGGAGCCGAGCAAGGGCACCATCGAGATGGCGAGGGTGCTCGACGTGCCCCGCGAGTCGCACGGGTTCATCGCCACCGTCGGCGCCCCCCTCGACACCGTCAGCACCCCGGTGGCGGGGATCTTCGTCGCCGGCGCCGCCGCCGGTCCCAAGGACCTCGAGGACAGCGTGTCGATGGGCGGCCTGGCGGCGGCGAAGGCGGTGGCCCTGGTGCGGCGCCACGCCGCCGCGGCCCTGCCGGTCGCATGAGCATGCCCGCGGGCGGCCAGGTCGTCGACACCCCGGCGGCGAGGGAGTTCCTCGACCGGGCCCTGGAGCGGATCAGCCGCGACCAGTGCCGCGCCATCACCGCCGAGTGCGCGCGCAAGGCCGCCGGCCTGCAGCGGCTGCTCGCCGCCGGCCGCTGCGCGACCCTGGGCGAGGCGGAGCTGCGCACCCTCCTGCGCGCCGTCTTCAGCACCCGCCGCCGCGTCGACGGGGTCATCGAGGCTGCGGGCGGGACCCGGGGGCTCGCGCAGGCGCTCGACGAGCTCGCCTGGGACGCCGCCCCGGTCGCGCAGCGCGTCGACGGCTTCGCCGGCCGGCTCGAGCCGCTCGGCGATCCCGAGCTCGCGTGCGACCTCGCCGGCGAGGTGCTCCACCACCTCCATCCCCGGCGCCTCTGGCTGTTCTCCCGCTGGATGTGGAGCCCGCGGCTGCGCACGGGCGCGCTCGGGCTGGTCACCACCGACGCCGACCTCTCCGGTGACACCCTCGGCGAGACCTACCTCAAGCTCGGGCGCACCCTGGTGATGCTGCGCGCGAGCGCCGACGCCGGCGGCCTGCTCGGCCTCGGCGAGGAGCCCTGG
Organism: Chloroflexota bacterium; assembly: GCA_028287625.1. Classification (GTDB taxonomy): domain Bacteria; phylum Chloroflexota; class Dormibacteria; order Aeolococcales; family Aeolococcaceae; genus CF-96. The sequence continues at coordinate 12,940 of JAQBPH010000625.1, forward strand.
GACCTCGACGTCCTGCTCGCCTGCGTCTACTGCGTGTACCTCTACACCATCACCCGGCTGCGCATGACCCAGGAGTTCAACAAGGTCATCCCGCCGCTGCCCGAGCTGGTCCGCCGCTTCCTCGGCGTCCACCGGCTCGAGCTCGAGGAGGCCCAGCCGTGTCGGTAGAGCCCGGGCGCATCCACGAGCACGAGCACTGGGTCCAGGACGGCGTCGACATCTCCGGGCACTGGAACCGGATGTTCGACCCGCGGACCATCGACGAGTACCCGCTGGACATCCTCGAGCGCATCACCGGGCTCCCCGGCGGCGAGTCGCTGGGATGGTGCTACCAGTGCGGCAAGTGCACCGCCGTCTGCCCGGTCGATCACGTGGGCGACTACAGCCCGCGGAAGATCTTCCGCAAGGTGCAGCTGGGGATGAACCTCTTCGACGACCCCGACCTGTGGCTCTGCACCACCTGCATGAACTGCCTGCGGGTGTGCCCCAAGGGCGTGAACATGATCGAGATCATGCCCGCGGTGCGCGAGCAGGCGGTGCTCGAGGGGAACGTCCCCGCCGAGCTGCTCACCGCCTTCGAGAACACCATGCGCCACGGCAACCCGCTCGGCGAGCCCCAGCGCAAGCGCGCCGACTGGGCGAGGGGCGCGGGGGTGCCGGTGCCGGTGATCAAGGGCCTGGGCCGCCGCGTCGACCTGCTCTGGTTCGTCGAGTGCTACCCCGCGTACCACCCCCGCGGCCGCGACGCCTCCCAGGCGCTGGCGAGGATCCTCACCGCGCTGGAGCTCGACTTCGCCATCCTCGGCGTCGAGGAGCGGTGCGTCGCCGACTCGCAGCGTCTCGCCGGCGAGACCGGCGTCTTCGAGGCGATGGCCGAGCACAACATCGGGGTGATGCAGCGGTACGAGTTCGACCGCGTGCTGGTCACCGACCCCCATGCCTACAACGCGTTCCTCAAGGAGTATCCGAAGCTGGGCGGCAGCTTCGAGACCATCCACTACAGCCAGCTGCTCGCGCCGTTGATGGAGCGGCTGCCGATGGGGAACTCCCTGGGCCTGCGGGTCACCTTCCACGACCCCTGCTACCTGGGCCGCCGCAACGGCGAGTACGACGCGCCCCGGCGCTGCCTGGAGGCGATCCCCGGGGTCGAGCTCACCGAGATGATGCGCTGCCGCGCCAACGGCTACTGCTGCGGTGGCGGCGGCGGCGGGATGTGGCTGGACGGGACCAACAGCGAGCACATGAGCGAGCGGCTCTCGGAGCGGCGGGTGCGCGAGGCGGTGGAGACCGGGGCCGACGTGCTCGCGGTCTGCTGCCCCTTCGAGGTCTCGCGCTTCGAGGACGCGGTCAAGTCCACGGGGAACGCGGGCAGGCTGCGCGTCCTCGACATCGCCGAGCTGATCGACATGGCCATGACGAGCGAGAGCGCAGGGGAGGCGCAGGGGGGAGGCCCCCCGCCAATGGGCGCGTCAGCGCCCGAACAGGGAGAGTAGGCAGTGCACATCGTGGTGCCGATCAAGGAGGTCCCCGACCTCGTCGAGGAGCTGGAGGTCAACGCCGACGGCAGCGACCTCGACCGCGAGTACCTCAAGTACAAGATCAACGAATGGGACGAGCAGGCGCTCGAGGAGGCGCTCTGCCTCAAGGACGAGGCCGGCGCCACCGTGACCGCCGTCGCCGTCGACACCGGTGACGTCGACGGCTACCTGTACACCGCGCTCGCCAAGGGCGCCGACCGGGCCATCAAGGTGACCGGCTCGTTCGCCCGGGGCGGCGACAACCACACCGTCGCGGCGGCGCTCGCCGGGGTGATCCGCGGCCTCGGCGCCGACCTGGTGCTCGGCGGCGTGCAGGCGCCCGACGACCTCGACGGCCAGCTCCCGGTGCTGCTCGCATCGGCGCTGGGGCTGCCCTGCGTCAGCGTGGTCAGCGGCGTCAGCGTCGCCGGCGGCACCGCCACGGTGCGGCAGGAGTACTCGGGAGGCCTGATGGCCGAGCTCGA
>JAQBPH010000628.1:0-2978 GCA_028287625.1 Chloroflexota bacterium
AACTGCCGCGCCTCTCAAACCGGCGGCAGAGCGGGCGGCCCGCGAATCTCAACCGGCGGCAGAGCGGGCGGCCGCGAATCTCAACCGGCGGCAGAACTGCCGCGCCTCTCAAACCGGCGGCAGAGCGGGCGGCCCGCGAATCTCAACCGGCGGCAGAACTGCCGTCATCTCCACCGGGTGGCGGCGCCGGGCGAGGCCCCCTGCTGGCGTCCCCTTGACTTCGAGCGCGCTCCACGTCCTACCGTGGAACCCGTGATCATCGCGCCGGGACCCTGCCCGCCTCACCCACCCAAGGAGTGACGATGCGCTTCCTCGGTCTGCACCTCCCGTCCTTCAGCTTCGCGGGGGTCGGCGCCGCGGGGCTGTTTCCGCGAGTCGTCGAGATCGCCGCCACCGCCGAGCGGTGCGGCTTCACCGCCCTCTCGGTGATGGACCACTTCCATCAGATCGCACCTCATGGTGAGCCGGACGAGCCGATGCTCGAGGCATACAGCACCCTGGGCGCGATCGCTGCGCGCACCGAGCGCCTCCAGCTGCTGACGCTGGTCACCGGTGTCATCTATCACAACCCCGCGCACCTGGCCAAGACCGTGACCACCCTGGACGTCATCTCCGGAGGTCGCGCGATCCTGGGCATCGGCGCCGCGTGGAACGACGAGGAGAGCCGCGCCTACGGCTTCGAGTTCCCGCCCATCGGGGAGCGGCTCGACCGGCTCGAGGAGGCGGTGCGGATCTGCCGCGCCATGCTCGACGCACCCACCGCCACGTTCGAGGGCCGCCACTACCGCGTCGAGGGCGCGCACAACGTCCCCAGGCCGGTGCGTGCACGGGTGCCGATCCTCATCGGCGGCAACGGGGAGCGGCGCACCCTGCGACTCGTCGCCCGCCACGCGGACCTGTGCAACGTCATCGGCGACGCGGCCACGGTGCGGCACAAGCTGGAGGTGCTCGGAGAGCACTGCGAGGCCGAGGGCCGTGACGTGGCCGAGATCGTGAAGACCGCTCACGCCGGGACCGTGGTCATCGACGAGACCGACGCCGGCGTGCGCCGGCGGCTGGAGTCGCTGGCGGCGTCTCCGCCACCGCTGCTGCGGGGGCTCGATGTCGACCAGCTCTCGCGCCAGCTGGTCGCGGGGACGCCGGACCAGGTGAGCGAGAGGCTGCACGAGTTCATCGACGCGGGGGCCGACGGCCTGACCCTGAGGATCTGCGGCGTGGAGGACCTGGAGCCGATCGAGCTCGTGGCCACGGCCGCGCGAGGGGCGGGGCTGACCGGCTGACGCACCTGGCAGCCGCGTGCTCCAGTAACCCTCTCCCGCTATCAGCGCTCCCGTGACCCGCTGGTACTCTCCGCGCCACGAAGCCCTCCATCGCCCCGCTGCTGGAAGCCCTCTACCTGGAAGCCTCGTTCCGCCTCTTCTATCTCGAGGATCCCGACGCTTCGCTGGCACGGATGCGCTTCCTGTACAGCCTCAGGGGGCCGGCTGCTCTCCGGAAAGTTCCCCTCTGATCGAGCCGGCTCCAGCCGGTGGCGATGCGGCCGGTGGCGGGCGGATGGGGCGGCCCGGGTGAGGGTCCACTATTCCCCTGCCTACGTCGCGGCGGCGCACTCGTTCGACACCACGCGCAAGGCGGGCTGGATCGCCGGCTCCCTGGTCCGAGAGCCGATCTCCGGGGTGGAGCTGGTGGAGCCGGCGCCCCTCACCGCGCACGACCTGCGCGAGGTGCACGACGCCGCCTACGTCGACGCCGTCCGGACGGGCCGGCCCGCCGCGCTCGCCCAGAGCCAGGGCTTCAGCTGGGACCCGGCGCTCTGGCAGGCGGTGACCGCGAGCAACGGCGGCCTCTGCGCCGCCGCGGAGGTTGCGCTGCGCGAGGGTGTGTCGGGCTCGCTGAGCAGCGGGTTGCACCACGCCCGCCGCGGCCACGGCGCCGGCTTCTGCACCTTCAACGGCCTGGCCCTCGCCGCGCGGCGGGGTGCGCGGAGCGGCCTGCGCGTCCTCATCCTCGACCTCGACGCCCACTGCGGCGGCGGGACCAACAGCGTGGTCGGGCGCGAGCCGAACCTCGTCCAGGTCGACGTCGCCACCAACGCATACGACACCTATGCCGTGATGCCGCCCCACACGCTGGAGGTCGTCCGCACCGCCGCCGGCTACCTGCCTGCGATCCGCCGCCGGCTCGACGGGCTCGATGCCGCCGGGCCGGACTTCGACCTGCTCCTCTACAACGCCGGGATGGACCCGCACGAGGGCAGCACGGGCGGCCTGACGGGAATCACCGAGGCGGTGCTCGCGGAGCGCGAGGCGCTCGTGTTCGACTGGGCGCGTCGCCGCGGCGTGCCGGTGGCCTTCTGCCTCGCCGGTGGATACGTGTCCTCCCGGCTCCCGCGCGACGAGTTGGTCGCCCTCCACCGGCTCACGATCGCCGCCGCGGCGGCCTGAGCCGCGCTGGTCACACCGCCGCGGCCGCGCTACTCTCCACCCCCATGCCGCCGAGGTACGAACGCGGGGAGAAGCTCACCCACGTCAGCCAGGTCTACGAGCGCCTCGGCCACACCGAGACGGGGCTGACCACCGTCCAGCTGGCGGACGAGCTCGAGGTGACCCAGCGCTCGGTGCAGCGCTACATCTCCACCCTGCGCAACAGCGTCGGCCTCGACATCGACGAGGAGGACGGCCGCTACCGCATGGGACGGGGCAGCCGGCTGCCGCCGATGCAGCTCGACCGCTACCAGGCGATGGCGCTCCTCGTCGCGCTGCGGCTGCTCCACCAGATGACCCCCGACCACAGCCCGGCCGTGGTCGGGGCCTATGCCGAGCTCGGCCGCGCGCTCCACAACCCGCTGGTCACCCGTGTCGTGGCGGCGACGATCGAGGCGGCCGAGGAGAGGCCGCCGAACCCGCAGCGCCGTCAGATCGAGCGCATCGTCATCGACGGCCTGGTGCAGGGGCGCGTCGTCGAGATCACGTACACCG
>JAQBPH010000640.1:0-10275 GCA_028287625.1 Chloroflexota bacterium
CGGCGAGTGCCGGCGAGGGGGGGCAGGAGCCGGCATCGGGCGCGCCAGCGCACGATGTCTTGCGACTGAGCGGGGGGGACGCAGTCCCCCCCGAGTCAAAACCGGCGGCAGAGCGGCTGGCCGCGAATCTCAACCGGCGGCAGAACAGCCGGACATCTCCACCGGCGGCAGAACCGCCGAGCATCTCCACGGCGGCAGATCCGCCGAGCAACTCCACCGGCGGCAGACCGCCGCGTCACCCCAGCCGGACTCAGCCGCCGATGACCGGGTACCGCTTCCGCAGCGCGACCACCCGCCCCGCGGAGGCGCGCACCGCGGCGGTGGAGACCCGTCCGGCGGCGACCGCAGCCCGCATCGCCTCCACCGCCTGGGCCTCGTAGGCGGGGTCTCCGTTGGACAGAAGCATGAGGTCGTTGCCCGCCTCCAGCGCGGCGACGGCGGCCTCGGGCACGGTCATCCGCGCCTGGATGCCGCCCATGCTCAGCGAGTCGGTGATGATCACGCCGCCGAAGTGGAGCCGGTCGCGGAGCATCGAGACCACCCGCCGGGAGAAGATCGCCGGCGTGCCGGTGGGGTCGAGCCCCGGGACCACCAGCTCGGTGGTCATCACCGCGTCCGTGCCCGCGTCGATGCCGGCGCCGATCGCCCGGGCGTGGGTGGCGAGCCACTGCGGCTCGGTCATCGGGTCCGTGGGGAGGGCCTTGTGGGGGTCGCCGGCCTGGCCGCCGAGGCCGGGGAAGTGCTTGACCGTCGAGCCGACACCTCCGTCGTGGAGGCCGGCGACCGCCGCCGCCACCAGCGGCCCCACCACCGCGGGGTTGGAGCCGTAGGCGCGGTCCCCGATGACGCCGTCGGCGGGATTGGTGCGCAGGTCGCTGACCGGGGCGAGGTCGAGGCCGACCCCGAGGGAGCGCAGCCCGCGGGCGGTGGCGGCCATCGCCTCGCGCACCGCGGCCGGGCCCCGGGCCCCGAGGGAGGCCGCGCTCGGCATCGGCGGCACCCCGTCCACAACTGCCGAGGCCTGTCCCCCCTCCTGGTTGAGGCAGATCAGCAGCGGCGCCGGCAGCCCGGCCTCGCGGCCGAGGGCGCCGAGCTCGGCGGCGAGGTGGCGCAGGCCGGCGGCGTCGCCGACGTTGGAGGGCAGGAGCACGACCGTGCCCACCTTGTCGTCGACGATGAGGTGGCGCAGCCCGGGGGTGACCTCACGCCCCGAGAAGGCGACGCCGACCATCTGTCCGAGGGCCATGGTGAGGTCGACGGGATCGGGGACGGGCGCGCCCGATGCGGCCGGCGAGGGCCGGGGCGAGATCGCCGGGGTGGCCACGGCGGCCGGGGAGGAGCCGCAGGCGACCGCCAGCAGGGCGACCCCGAGGAGCCCACCGCCGAGCCTGCGGCGCGAGCGGGGGACGGGTGCGCTGGCCACGGCGGGCGAGTCTAGGCTCTCCGAGGTGACGCGCTCAATGCAGGGGGCCTCCCTCCGGGCCATCTCCCCACCGTCGCCGCCAGCCCTCCCGGGCCACCCGCCCCCCGTCGCCGGCATCGCTGCTAGAATCCCCCGTCGCGCCACTTGCGCACCCTCGTTCGTTCGCGCGCCCGTCGGCCGGGCGCGCGATCACCATGTCCCGGGAGACACGTGCCCACCATCCAGCAGCTGGTCCGCAAAGGCCGGTCGCGCATCATCAAGAAGACCAAGGCGCCGGCCCTCAAGGGGTCGCCTCAGCGCCGTGGCGTCTGCGTGCGCGTCTACACCACCACCCCAAAGAAGCCCAACTCGGCCCTCCGCAAGGTGGCCCGTGTCCGGCTGACCAGCAAGGTGGAGGTGACCGCCTACATCCCCGGGATCGGTCACAATCTCCAGGAGCACTCGGTGGTGCTGGTCCGCGGCGGCCGCGTCAAGGACCTCCCCGGCGTCCGCTACCACGTCATCCGCGGAACGCTGGACACCGCCGGCACCCGCAACCGCAAGCAGGGCCGTAGCAAGTACGGCGCCAAGCGGGAGAAGACCGCCGGCAAGTGACCGGCGGCGCCCCCCGCGCCACCCCCGTCCCCGCCTGACGCGTCCGTCCGGACGCCAGCCTCGGGACCGGGATCCTGATATCAGCCCCCACCACCTCTGAGGATCGAACGACCCCATGCCGCGCCGCCAGCGCATCACCAAGCGAACCATCGTCCCCGACCCCATCTATGGGAACGTCGGGCTGGCGAAGTTCATCAACTGCCTCATGCTCTGCGGCAAGAAGAGCGTCAGCGAGGGCATCGTCTACGACGCCTTCGAGAAGATCCGCCGCTCCTCCCGGCGCGAGCCGCTCGACGTCTTCGACACCGCGCTGCGCAACGTCACCCCGATCCTCGAGGTCAAGCCCAAGCGGGTCGGCGGCGCCACCTACCAGGTGCCCGTGGAGATCCGCCACGACCGCCGCGCCGCCCTGGCGCGCCGCTGGCTGATCCGCTACGCGCGGTCCCGCAACGGCAAGAGCATGGCCGACAAGCTCGCCGCCGAGCTCATGGACGCCGCCAACGGCGTGGGAGCCTCCATCAAGCGGAAGGAGGACACCCACAAGATGGCCGAGTCCAACAAAGCGTTCTCCCACTTCAGGTACTGAGCAGCAGCATGCCTCCCGCCACGGCAACGCGCGCCTTCCCGCTCGAGAGGACTCGAAACATCGGGATCATGGCGCACATCGACGCCGGCAAGACCACCACCACCGAGCGCGTCCTCTTCTACACGGGCCGCATCCATCGCATGGGTGAGGTCCACGAGGGCGCCGCGACGATGGACTGGATGGTCCAGGAGCAGGAGCGCGGGATCACCATCACCTCGGCCGCGACCGCCGCGGAGTGGCGCGGCCACCGTATCAATATTATCGACACGCCCGGGCATGTGGACTTCACTGTCGAGGTGGAGCGCAGCCTCCGGGTGCTCGACGGCGCGGTCGCGGTCTTCGATGCCGTGGCCGGCGTGGAGCCCCAGTCGGAGACGGTCTGGCGCCAGGCCGACCGGTACAACGTGCCCCGCATCTGCTTCATCAACAAGATGGACCGCACCGGCGCCGACTTCTTCGCCTCGGTGCAGTCCATCAGGACGCGGCTGGGGGCCAACCCCATCCCGGTGCAGCTGCCGATCGGCGCGGAGGGCGACTTCCGGGGCATCGTCGACCTCATCAACCGCGTGGCGATCCTCTACGCCGACGACCTGGGCACCACGATCGAGCGCAAGGACATCCCCGCGGGGATGGAGGCCGACGTCGAGAGGTACCGCAAGGTGATGCTCGAGGCCGTCGCCGAGAGTGACGACGAGTTGATGGTGAAGTACCTCGACGGCGAGGAGCTCACCCGCGAGGAGATCCTCCGCGGCCTGCGCGCCGGCACCGTGGCCACCCGGCACGTGCCCGTGCTCTGCGGCTCGGCGCTCAAGAACAAGGGCGTCCAGCCGATGCTCGACGCCGTCGTCGACTTCCTGCCCTCGCCGCTCGACAAGCCGCCGATCGAGGGGATCAACCCCAAGGACGGCTCGCTGTCGGCGCGCGCGGTCAGCGACGACGAGCCCTTCGCCGCGCTCGCCTTCAAGATCATGACCGACCCCTTCGTGGGCAAGCTCACCTTCTTCCGGGTCTACAGCGGGGTGCTGAAGAGCGGCTCCTACGTCTACAACCCGGTGCGCGATGAGCGCGAGCGGGTGGGCCGCATCCTCCAGATGCACGCGAACCACCGCGAGGAGATCGAGGAGGTCCGCACCGGCGACATCGCCGCCGCCATCGGTCTGCGGAAGACCATGACCGGCGACACCCTGTCCGCCGAGCAGCACCAGCTGGTGCTGGAGTCGATCAACTTCCCCGACCCGGTCATCTCGGTGGCGATCGAGCCGAAGACGAAGATCGACCAGGACAAGATGGGGATCGCCCTCCAGAAGCTCTCGGAGGAGGACCCGACGTTCCGGGTGCGCACCGACGACGAGACCGGCCAGACGGTCATCTCGGGCATGGGCGAGCTCCACCTCGAGATCATCGTCGACCGCCTGCTGCGCGAGTTCAAGGTCGACGCCAACGTCGGCAAGCCGCAGGTGGCCTACCGCGAGACCATCACCCGGAAGGCGCACGGCACCGGCCGCTTCGTCCGCCAGACCGGCGGCCGCGGCCAGTACGGGCACGTCGAGCTCGAGCTGGAGCCCAACGAGATGGGCAAGGGCTTCGAGTTCGTGAACAAGGTGGTCGGCGGCACCGTGCCCAAGGAGTACGTCAACCCCACCGCGCGCGGCGTCGAGGAGGCGCTCAGCAGCGGGGTGGTGGCCGGGTTCCCCGTCGTCGACATCAGGGTGACCCTGGTCGACGGCTCCTATCACGACGTCGACTCCAACGAGCAGGCGTTCCAGATCGCGGGCTCGATGGGCGTGAAGGACGGCATCCGCAAGGCCAGGCCGACGCTGCTCGAGCCGGTGATGAAGGTCGACGTGGTCATGCCCGAGGAGTTCATGGGCGACATCATGGGCGACCTCAGCGGCCGGCGCGGCCAGATCCTCGGGATGGAGGGACGGTCGAGCAACCAGATGGTCCATGCTCACGTCCCGCTCGCAAACATGTTCGGCTACTCCACGGTGCTCCGCAGCATGACCCAGGGTCGTGCCACGTACTCCATGGAGTTCGATCACTATCAGCAGCTGCCCCAGGGCCTGGTCGACGAGATCGTCGCCAAGGCCAAGGGCTGACATCGCGAAAGGGCACAGCAGAGGCAGGAGATGGCGAAGAAGAAGTACGACAGCACGAAGCCGCACGTGAACGTGGGCACGATCGGTCACATCGACCACGGGAAGACCACGCTCACCGCGGCCATCACCAAGGTGCTCGCGCAGGCCGGCGGTGCCACGTTCCGCTCCTTCGACTCCATCGACAACGCCCCCGAGGAGAAGGCGCGTGGCATCACCATCGCCACCGCGCACGTCGAGTACGAGACCGAGAACCGTCACTACGCGCACGTCGACTGCCCGGGCCACGCCGACTACATCAAGAACATGATCACCGGCGCGGCGCAGATGGACGGCGCCATCCTGGTGGTGGCGGCCACCGACGGCCCCATGCCCCAGACCCGCGAGCACATCCTGCTGGCCAGCCAGGTGGGCGTGAAGTTCATCGTGGTGGCCCTCAACAAGGTCGACGCCGTCGACGACGAGGAGCTGCTCGAGCTGGTCGAGCTCGAGGTCCGCGAGCTGCTCAGCAAGTACGACTTCCCCGGCGACGACGTCCCCGTGGTACGCGTCTCCGCGCTGAAGGCGCTGGAGGGTGACAAGGGTGCCGAGGGCGGCATCCTCGAGCTGATGGCGGCGGTCGACTCCTACATCCCGCTCCCCGAGCGGCCGGTCGACAAGCCCTTCATGATGCCGATCGAGGACGTGTTCTCCATCGAGGGTCGCGGCACCGTGGTGACCGGGCGCATCGAGCGCGGCATCGTCAAGGTGAACGAGCCGGTGGAGATCGTCGGCATCAAGCCCACCACCAAGACCACCGTCACCGGCGTCGAGATGTTCAAGAAGCTGCTCGACGCGGGTGAGGCCGGCATGAACGTCGGCTGCCTGATCCGCGGCGTCAAGCGCGAGGAGGTCGAGCGCGGCCAGGTGCTCGCCAAGCCGGGCACCATCACCCCGCACACCGACTTCAAGGCCCAGGTGTACGTGCTCTCCAAGGAGGAGGGCGGCCGGCACACCCCCTTCTTCAAGGGGTATCGTCCGCAGTTCTACATCCGCACCACCGACGTCACCGGAACCATCGACCTGCCCGAGGGCACGGAGATGGTGATGCCCGGGGACAACATCGAGATGACCATCCAGCTCATCACCCCGATCGCGGTCGAGGAGGGGATGCGCTTCGCCATCCGCGAGGGCGGGCGCACGGTGGGTGCCGGTTCGGTCACCACCGTCACCCAGACCGCCCCCGTGGCCGCGAAGAAGAAGTAGCAGGAACAGGAAGAAGAGGCAGGAACTGGCTCCGTCATGGCGCAGAAGATTCGCATCAGGCTCAAGGCCTACGATCACAAGGTCCTGGACCAGGCCGCGTCGAAGATCGTCGACACGGCGGTGCGTACTGGCACGCGCGTGGCGGGGCCGGTTCCCCTGCCCACCAGCATCGCCAAGTACTGCGTGATCCGCTCGCCCTTCATCGACAAGGACTCCCGCGAGCAGTTCGAGATCCGCACGCACAAGCGCATCGTCGACATCCTCGATCCCAACCCCAAGGTGGTGGACGCGCTGATGCGCCTCAACCTCCCCAGCGGCGTGAACATCGAGATCAAGCTCTCCCAGGAGAGCACCGCCGCGGGGGCGCGGCGATGAGCAGGGGCATCCTCGCCCGCAAGGTGGGCATGACCCAGCTCTTCACCGAGCGCGGGACCGTGGTCCCGGTCACCGTGCTCGAGGCCGGCCCCTGCCGGGTGGTGCAGCGCAAGACCACCGCGATCGACGGCTACGAGGCGGTGCAGATCGGGTTCGGGGAGCGCTCTCCGAAGCGCACCCCCAAGCCGTTGATCGGCCACCTCAAGCGCGCCGGCCTGCGGCCGATGCGCACCCTGGTGGAGCTGCGCGACGCCGGCGAGGCGGGCATCGGCTCCGAGATCACCGCTGAGATCTTCACCGCGGGCGACCGCGTGGACGTCACCGGGGTGAGCAAGGGCAAGGGCTTCGCCGGCCAGCACAAGCGCCACAACTTCAGCCGCGGCCCCGTCAGCCACGGCTCCCACAACATCCGCCAGCCGGGCTCGATCGGCTCGGTCGATGCGGCACGCACCCTGCGCGGGCTGAAGATGGCCGGCCACCTGGGCGCGAGCCGGAGCACGGTCAAGGGCCTCGAGGTGGTGCGCGTCGACGCCGCCCGGAACCTGCTCATGCTCAAGGGCGCCGTCCCGGGCAGCCGCAACGGCGTGGTGCTCATCCGCGACGCCGACCGGCAGGCGACGCTCTGATGGCCAGCGCGCCCGTCGTCGACCAGAGCGGCCTGCGCATGGGCAGCCTGGAGCTGAGCGCGGAGATCTTCGACTGCCGCATCAACGAGCCGGTGATGCACCAGGCGCTGCTGCGACAGCTCGCCAACGCCCGCCAGGGCACCCATGACACCAAGAACCGGAGGGAGGTCCGTGGCGGTGGGCGCAAGCCCTACCGCCAGAAGGGCACCGGCCGCGCCCGCCAGGGCTCGATCCGCGCACCCCACTACAAGGGCGGTGGCGTGGTCTTCGGCCCCACCCCCCGCTCCCACCGCCAGGACATGCCCCGCAAGCAGCGGAGGCTGGCGCTGCGCAGCGCGCTGAGCGCCAAGGCGCAGGCGGGGGAGATGCTGGTGCTCGACGGCTTCGCCCTCCAGGCGCCCAGGACCAGGGCCGTGGTCGAGATGCTCCACGCCATCGGCGTGGACGGAGGCCCCGACTCGCCGGCGATCAGCAAGGTGCTGCTGGTGCTCGGCTCCCACAACGAGATGCTGGAGCGCAGCGCCCGGAACCTGCCGGAGGTGCGCGTGCTGCTCGCCGCCAATCTCAACATCCGCGATCTGCTCACCGGCGACACCGTGGTGATGACCCGGGATGCCGTCGAGCATCTCACGGAGGTGCTGTCGTGAGCCGCAGCCCCGACCAGCTGCTCACCCGCCCGGTGGTCAGCGAGAAGTCCTACGCGGGCATGGCGGAGGGACGCTACGTCTTCCGCTGCCGGACGGACGCCAACAAGATCGAGATCAAGAAGGCGGTCGAGGAGGCCTTCGCCTCCCAGAAGATCACCGTGGTCTCGGTCAACACCCTGAACGTCCGCGGCAAGGTGCGGCAGCGCTCGCGCGGCCGCAAGCGCATCGTGGGACACAGTCCCGACTGGAAGAAGGCAATCGTGACGCTGGCCCCGGGCCAGCGGATCGAGGGCCTCTTCGAGGGCGTCTGATGCCGATCCGCAAGTACAAGCCGACCAGCCCCGGGCGCCGCTTCATGTCGGGCAGCACCTTCGAGGAGATCACCCGCGATCACCCCGAGAAGTCACTGGTCGAGCATCTCAAGACCTTCAGCGGCCGCAACGCGACCGGCAAGATCACGGTGCGCCACCGCGGTGGTGGCCACAAGAAGCTCTACCGGATCATCGACTTCAAGCGGAACAAGGTCGACGTGCCCGGCAGGGTCGCCGAGATCGAGTACGACCCCAACCGCAGCGCCCGGATCGCCCTCATTCACTACGCCGACGGCGAGAAGCGCTACATCCTGTGGCCGGTGGGGCTGAAGGTGGGCGACACGGTGATGGCCGGCGAGAAGGCCGAGATCAAGCCGGGCAACTCGCTGCCGCTGTCCCATATCCCGCTGGGCACCACCATCCACAACATCGAGCTCACCCTCGGCCGCGGCGGCAAGATGGTGCGCAGCGCCGGCGTCGCCGCCCAGCTGCTGGCCAAGGAGGGGGCGCTGGCCACCCTCCGCATGCCCAGCGGCGAGGTGCGCCGGGTGGACGTGCGCTGCTCGGCGACCATCGGCCAGGTGGCCAACGTCGAGCACGCCAACATCAACATCGGCAAGGCGGGGAAGATGCGCTGGCGCGGCTTCCGGCCGGCCGTCCGCGGCATGACCATGAACCCCTTCGACCATCCCCACGGCGGCGGCGAGGGCCGCAGCGGCGCCGGCGGCAATCCCCAGACCCCCTGGGGCAAGCCGGCGCTGGGGCATCGCACCCGGCACAACAAGTCGACGGACCGCATGATCGTGCGGCGCCGGAGCAAGTAGGAAACGGCGAGCATGAGCACAGCTGAGAGGACCCGGTCATGAGCCGGTCCACCCGCAAGGGTCCGTTCTGCGACGAGCACCTGCTCCGGAAGGTGCAGGTGCTGAACAGCACCCGCGAGAAGAAGGTGATCAAGACCTGGTCGCGGCGCAGCGACGTCTTCCCCGAGATGGTGGGCCACACCATCGCGGTGCACGACGGGCGCAAGCACGTCCCCGTCTTCATCACCGAGACGATGGTCGGACACAAGCTCGGAGAGTTCGCCGTCACCCGCAGGTTCCGCGGGCACGGCCACCACACCGAGCGCAGCGCGGCGCTGAAGTAGCATGGAAGTCGTCGCCACCGCCAAGTGGGTGCGCACCACCGCACGCAAGGCCAGGCTGGTCGCCGCCACCGTCGAGGGGCTCTCCGTCGGCGATGCGCTCACCATCCTCGCCTTCACCCCGCGTTTCGCCGCCATCGAGGTCGCCAAGGTGATCAAGTCGGCGGCGGCCAACGCCGAGCACAACTACAACCTCGACGTGTCGACGCTGCGCGTCGCCCGCATCGAGATCGACGGAGCCACCGTGATCAAGCGCTTCCAGCCGCGCGCCCAGGGCCGTGCCTTCAGCATCCTGAAGCGCACCAGCCACCTGCGCGCCGTGGTCAGCGACGACGGGGTGGTCCAGCAGCGGCAGCGGCGGCGGCGCGCTCCGGCGGCGGTGGCCGCCCCGGCCCCGGCGACTGCGCCACAGCGTCGCACCGCCCAGCCGGCGCGGTCCAAGAAGTCCACACCTGAGGGAACCGCCCCGGCGGCGGCCGAGGCGGAGGCAGAGTAAATGGGTCAGAAGGTCAACCCCGTCGGGTTCCGGCTCGGCATCTACCGAAACTGGGATGCGCGCTGGTACGCCGACAAGGACTACACCAAGCTCCTCCACGAGGACCTGGCGATGCGCCGGCTGATCACCGGCCGCCTGCGCAACGCCGGGCTGGCGCGGATCGAGACCGAGTGCAGCGCCAACCAGCTGACGATCATCATCCAGACCGCCAAGCCGGGCATCGTGATCGGCAAGCAGGGCGCCTCGGTGGACGCGCTGCGCGACGAGCTGGAGCGGATCAGCGGCAAGAAGGTCCGCGTCACCATCCACGAGATCAAGTCCCCGGAGACCGACGCCAAGCTGGTGGCGGAGAGCGTGGCCTCCCAGCTGGAGAAGCGCATCGCCTTCCGGCGGGCCATCAAGCAGTCGATCATGCGCACCATGCGCGCCGGCGCCAAGGGCGTGAAGATCCAGGTGTCGGGCCGCCTCGGCGGCTCGGAGATGTCCCGCCGCGAGTGGGACCGCGACGGCCGGGTGCCGCTGCACACGCTGCGCGCCAACATCGACTACGGCCAGGCCGAGGCGCGCACCACGTTCGGGCGCATCGGCGTCACCTGCTGGATCTACAAGGGCGACTTCGTCACCGCCACCGGTGAGCCGATCCTCCCCGGCGGCGACGGCCGGGGCCGTGAGGAGGGCGGCGACGGCGCGTCCGAGCGGCCGCGGCGCACGCCGGCGGCACGGCCCGAGGCG
>JAQBPH010000643.1:0-2728 GCA_028287625.1 Chloroflexota bacterium
TGGTGCAGCCGTCCTCGGGCCAGTAGACCTTGTCGAGGTTGGTGAGCCGCAGCCGGCGGCCGCCCACCTCCCAGGGGCCGTCGGAGCCCATCGCGCGCAGCCGCTCCAGCGCCTCCTCGATCTCCCCTCCGGGGCCGGGGCGGGGGTCGCGGGCGGGCGTGGCGCGGGGCGGCGGCTCGGTGACCTCGAGCACCACCGCGGACAGGGGAATCGCCCGCTCGCGGACACAGTCCTCGGGCCGCACGTCGGGGCGCAGCCCGCGGAAGACGGGATGGCGCAGCGTGCCCGCCGTGGTCCACTCCGTGTAGCGGACGTTGCAGACCAGCTCGGGGCGCACCCAGGTCACCGGCTGGGGGATCGACGGCGGCGGGTCGAAGGGGCTCTGCTCGGTGCGCAGCGGGTCGAGGCGGCGGCGGAGCACCTCGATCATCGCCTCGTCGAGGCCGCTCCCCGCCTGGCCGGCGTGCACCAGCCGTCCGCCGTCGTACACCCCCAGCACCAGCGAGCCGATGCTCCCGGTGCGGCCGCCGCGGCCGGCGGTGAGCCCGCAGATGACGCAGTCCTGCTCGCACCACGCCTTCACCTTCAGCCACGCCGGCGAGCGCCTGCCCGCCTCGTAGCGGGAGTCGCCCCGCTTGGCCACCATGCCCTCCAGGCCGCGCTCGCGGATTGCGGCGAAGAGCGCCTCGCCGTCGTCCTCGACGTGGTCGGCGTAGCGCACCTCGCCGCTCTCCGTGAGCAGCTCGCGGAGCAGCCGCTTGCGCAGGGTGAGCGGCAGGTCGCGGAGGTCGTGGCCGTCGAGGTGGAGCAGGTCGAAGGCGGCGTAGCTGGCGGCCACCTCGGCGGCGGCGAGGGCCACCTGGCGCGCGCCGGTCACGTTGATGCGCCGCTGCAGCCGCTCGAAGGAGGGCCGGCCCTCCTCGTCGAGGGCGACGATCTCGCCGTCGACCACCGCCTCGCGGGCGCGCAGCGCGCCGGTGAGGGCGGCGAGCTCGGGGTAGCGCCCGGTCTCCTCCCGGCCGCTGCGGCCGCGCAGGTGCACGGAGCCGTCGCGGATGGTGGCGAGGGCCCGCACCCCGTCGTACTTCATCTCGAAGAGCCAGCCGCGGCGCGAGAACGGCTCGGCGACGGGCACCGCGAGCATCGGCCGGAGCGACGTCGGCAGCCGCCGCTCCGGGGTGGCGGCCAGCACCTCGGCGAGCGAGCGGGTGGCGGGGGCGCCCGCCCTCCCCGGGTGCAGCCCGGCGGCGTCCCAGGTGTCGCCGTCGACGGCGGCGGCGATCTCGGCGAGGCTGCGGCCGGTCTTCACCGACCAGTCCAGCGTCATGGCGTCGAAGCCGGGCACCACGACGGCGTCGCGCTTCTTGATCAGCAGCCAGTCGCGGTCCTCCTCGACGGTGGGCTCGGGCACCTCGGCGCCGCGGCGGCGCCCGCGCCGCCCGCCCATCCGCACCAGGGCGAACTCGCCGTGCAGCTTCTGCCCGTCGAGCGAGAACTTCAGGTCGCCGCGGCGCAGCGAGGCGTCCGGGTCCTCGGCGGTCTCGCGCAGCCACTCGTAGGCGCCGGCGTCCCAGAGCTCGACGGTGCCGGCGCCGTAGCCGGAGGGGATCACCCCCTCGAAGTCGCCGTACTCGATGGGGTGGTCCTCGACGTGGACCGCGTAGCGGCGCTGCTCGGGGTCGAGGGTGGGCCCCTTGGGCACCGCCCAGGAGAGCAGCACCCCGCGGTGCTCGAGCCGGAAGTCGAAGTGGAGCCGGGTGGCGCGGTGCATCTGCACGCAGAACCGGCGCCCGAGCGGCAGCCGGTCCCAGCCGGGGTAGCCGGCGCGAGCCGCGGCAGCGCCCGGGACCCCCTCGCCGCCGCGCGGCTCCGGGGTGCGCGAGAAGTCGCGCTTGCGCCGGTACTCCTCTAGGGGCATGGGATCTCTACAGTGGCTCGATGACGCTTTTCATGATATATACTATGTGGTTCTTTGCTAGAGTATCGGGCATCGAACAGCGCACGAGGTGATCCGGCCATGCAACCCGCAGCGAGGCGTGAGGAGATCCGCTCGGTGGAGCGGGAGGAGCCGGTGGCCACCCAGGCGGAGCCCACGGTGCCGCCGGCGGCTGCCCCCGTCCCCGGGGAGGTTGCGGTCGCCGGCACCCCGGCGGCCCGGCCGGTGGCCACGCCGCCGGTCATGCGGAGCGTGCGGCGCACCACCGTGCTCACCGAGCCGGGGTACCGCGCGGTCCAGCTGGTCTGGCTGCTGCTCACCGTCGCCGAGGCGTTCGTCGCCCTGCGGGTGATCTTCCGGGCGGTGAGCGCCAACCCCGCGGCCGGTTTCGTCCGGTTCGTCGACACCGTGGCGGGGGCGCTCGCCAGCCCGTTCCAGCCGATCGTCGCCGACGTGCGGCTGGGGAGTGGCGGCGTCCTCGAGATCGGGTCGCTGATCGCGATGGCGGTGTTCCTCGCCGCCGCCCTGGTGCTGGTGCGGCTGATCCGCATCCTCACCGCGCCGCGGCCGCCCGCCGAGCCCGCCCCCGTCTGACCACGCCTCTACCTTCCGATCGGGCCACCGGGTCCTGCGCCCCGGTGGCCCCACCCCCTCATGTCACGCCGCCGATGAGTCGCCCGACCATGAAGGTGACCAGCGAGGCGAGCAGGCCGACGATCACCATCTCGGCGCCGCTGCGCATCGGGCTGCGCCGGGTGACCAGGGTCTTGGCCGCGCCCACGGCGAAGAGCG
>JAQBPH010000659.1:0-2717 GCA_028287625.1 Chloroflexota bacterium
CGGGCGCAGCCGGCCGAGCACGGTGGTGGTGGGCACCGGCACCGGCAGCCGGCCGGGGTCGATCCCCGCCAGCGCCAGCGCCTCCGGGTCCCAGTCGAGCGTGGCCAGCCCGAACAGACCCATCCCCGACGCGATGGAGTGGTCGACGACCCGCTCGCCGGTGAGCCGCTCGACCACGTACTCCTTGATCCCCATCCAGCACCGCGCCGCGTCGATCATCTCGGGGGCGTGCTCGCGGAACCAGATCAGCTTGACCAGCGGCGACATCGGGTGGATGGGGGTGCCGGTGCGGCGGTGCAGGGCCCGCCCCAGCGGGCTGGCGCGGAGCCGCTCCGCCTCCTCCGCGGCGCGCTCGTCCGCCCAGGTGATCGACGGGGTGAGCGCCCGCCCGGCCGCGTCGACGGCGAGCAGGCTGTGCATCGCCGAGCTGAGGCAGACACCGGCGACCGGCGCGCCGCGCGCACCGACCGCCGCGGCCACCTCCGCGAGGCTGCGCATCACCGCGTCGAGGATGGCCTCCGGCGGCTGCACCGCCTCGCCGGGGTTGGGCTCCTCGAGCGGGTGGCCGGCGGCCGCGGTCGCGTGCACCGTCCCGCCCGCATCGATCGCGGTCACCTTGGTGGCGGTGGTCCCGATGTCGATGCCGAGGACCACCTCGTCGCCGCGACGCTCCGCAGCCACCGGTCAGACCACCGTGCCGAGGCCGAGCACGCAGACCAGGCCCACCACCGAGATCAGCGTCTCCATCGCCGACCAGGTCGTGAAGGTGTCGCGGACGGTCATGCCGAAGTACTGGTTGATCAGCCAGAAGCCGGCGTCGTTCACGTGGGAGAGGAAGAGCGAGCCGGTGCCGATCGCGAGCGCCACCAGGGCGCGGTTCGCGCTCGGGCTGGCCGCGACCACCGGGGCGATGATCCCCGCCGCGGTCACCGTCGCCACCGTCGCCGAGCCGGTGGCGAGGCGGATCAGCACCGCCACCAGCCAGGCGAGCAGCAGCAGCGAGAGGCTGGTGTGCCGCGCCGCGGTGGCGAGCGCTCCGCCGATGCCGCTGTCGATGAGCACCTGTTTGAAGCCGCCGCCCGAGCCGATGATGAGCAGGATCGACGCCGCCGGCGCCAGGCTGTCGCCGAGCAGGGTGCCGAGGCGGCGGCGGTCGACCCCGCGGGCGGTGCCGAAGGTGTGGAGGGCGACGAGCACGGCGATGAGCAGCGCGACGATCGGCTCGCCGACGAAGTCGCACCACCTGCGGGTGGGGTCCGTGGCACCGAGGCGGAGGTCGGCGACGGTGCGCACGAGCATCAGCGCGACCGGCAGCAGGATGGTGAAGAGGGTCACTCCGAACCCCGGCGGGTTCTCGACGCGGGTCTCGCGGGTCACCTGCTCGACCAGCCGCTGGGGCGGCCGCGCCACCGCCCAGCGCGACGCCAGCAGCGCGAAGAGCGGCCCGGAGATCAGCACCGTGGGGACGGCCACGATCAGCCCGTAGAGCAGGGTGGTGCCCAGGCTCGCCCTGACCGCGGCGATGGCGATCAGCGGCCCGGGGTGCGGGGGCACCAGGCCGTGGAGCACCGACAGCCCGGCCAGGGCGGGCAGGCCGACGAGCAGGTAGGTGTCGTGACCCCCGGGGTCGGGACCCGCCGCCTCGAGGCGCCGCGCCACCGTGAAGATCACGGGGATCAGCAGCACGACGCCGATCTCGAAGAAGAGCGGGATGCCGATGATCATCGCGATCAGCGCCATCGTCCACGGCGCCAGCCGCCTGCCGCTGCGGCTCACCAGCACCTCGGCGATGCGGTCCGCGCCGCCGCTGTCGGCGAGGAGCCTGCCGAGCATGGTGCCCAGCGCCAGCACCACCCCGACGTTGCCGAGCACCCCGCCGACGCCGCTCTCGAAGGAGGCGGCCACCGCGTTCGGCGCCTCTCCCGCGGCCAGGCCCATGAGCAGCGAGCCGGCCATCAGCGCGGGGAAGGCGTGGAGGCCGGCGCGCACCACCAGGAGCACCACCAGCGCCACCGCCGCCGCGGCGCAGAGGATGAGCCGGGTGTCGTGGGCCGTCCATGCGGGCGCCGCCGCCGCGGCGGCCACCAGGGTCATGCTCGGCCCTCCTCCCCGCGGAGCATCGCCACCAGTCTGATCCAGCCGCTCCCCGGCGCGCACGCCGCCAACCGGTCACTGACTGCGCTCACGCGCAGAATGGAGGGCGACTCCCCCAGGCCATCAGCTCCTTAAGCACTTCTTGGAGATGTGTTCGTCGCCGGGTGCCCGGTCCCGTGCTCTACTGAGGCGGTGCTGTGGACGGCGTCCGGCGCGCGACCGAGCGGGCCGGTGCCGCCGACCCCTGCCGTGCTCCGCCGCATCGCCCGCTCGCCGCTGCTGCGGGTCGCCGGCACGGTCGCGGGCATGGTGCTGCTCGCGCGCTGCGTCGACCTGCGCAGCGCCGCCATCACCCTGAGCGGGGCGAGCCGTCTCTGGCTCGCCGCCGGGGTGACGCTGGCCGCCGCCGCCTTCCTCACCGCCATCCTCGAGTGGGGCGTGTGGCTCCGCGCCTCCAGCCGGCGGGTCACCTGGGGGATGGTGTCGTCCTGGCAGGCGCAGTCGGTCTTCCTCGGCTCGCTGCTCCCCACCGGCGCCGGCGGTGACGCGCTGCGCGCCGTCGAGGCGGTGCGCGCCACCGGCTGCGGCCGCGGGCTCGCCTCGCTGGTCGGCAGCCGGCTGGC
>JAQBPH010000248.1:0-3517 GCA_028287625.1 Chloroflexota bacterium
CCCTCAGCCCCGACGAGGTCGTGGTCCGCCTCAGGAGCCGCACCTACAGCCCGGTGCTCCGCTCCGCCGACCACCCCCTGGTCCGGGTGCCCTGGTGGGGTGGCCGCCGCCTCCGCTTCGTCTTCCCCTGATCAGCCCGACCGGCCCCAAGTTAGGGTCGAATTCGCTGTTCGAGAATTCAAGCTAAACGGGGGGAGGCGGAGCCTCCCCCCGGTAAGAACACCGTGGAGAAACTGCCGCGTCTCTCAACCCGTGGAGAAACTGCCGCGTACCTCTACCGGCGGCAGAACTGCCGCGAATCTCCACCGGCAGCAGAACTGCCGAGCATCACCACCGGCGGCAGCACTGCCGGCGGCGAATCTCATCCCGATCAGGCGCCGGTGGTGCCGAAGAGCCGGTCGCCGAAGTCGCCGAGCCCGGGGACGATGTAGGCGCTGCTGTCCAGGCCGTCGTCGAGCGCGGCGGTGAAGATGCGCACGTCCGGATGCGCCGCCTCGACCCGGCGCACCCCCTCGGGTGCGGCGACCACGCAGACCAGCAGCGCCCCAATCCCTCCGGCCTCGGCGATGAGGTCGAGCGCCTGGGCGGCGGAGCCGCCGGTGGCGAGCATGGGATCGAGCAGCAGGGGGATCTTGCCGGCCATCGGCGGCAGCTTCCGGTAGTAGATGCGCGCCACCGCGGTCTCCTCGTCCCGCTCGAGGCCGAGGTAGCCGACGCTCACCCGGGGCAGCAGGTCGAGCACCGGCGGCAGCAGGCCGAGACCCGCGCGCAGCACCGGGATGGCGACCACCTCGCTCGCCAGGTAGGAGGCCCCCGCCTCGGTCATCGGGGTGGTCACCGAGGCGTCGCGGGTGGGGAGCCCGGCGGTCGCCTCGTAGAGGAGCAGGGTCATGATCTTGCGCGCCAGGCTGCGGAACTCCTCGGGCCCGGTGCGGCGGTCGCGGAGCCCGGCGAGGCAGTCGAGCACCACCGGGTGCGAGCTGATGTGGAGCGGCATCGCGGCCCTGCTTAGCACACGGCGCTCCGAACAGCCGTTCCTGGGGAGTAGACTGGGCCGCGTGACACGACCCCAACGCATCAGGGTGGTGAGGAGGATCGCCGGGGCGGTGACCGCCGCGGTGGCGGTGGGTGGGGCGGCCGGCGCGGTCGTCGACGCCTCCGGCCGGAGCGGGACGGCCGTGGTGACGGCGGTGAGCACGCCATCGCCGCATCGCACCCCCTCGGCTCCCCACGCGTCGCACATCGCCGGCAGCGGGCTGCCGAACACCAGCTCCACCCCGCTCCCCGGCGCCACCCGCCGGCCCACGCACCGTCCCACCCCCACGCCGCTGCAGACCCCCTGAGCGTGCCCTCCAGGGCGCCGAGCCGCCGCCGCCGTGGTGGCGCCTCCGCGGGAGGTTGCTAGCCGCTCAGCTCGGCGACCGGCGGGGGTGCGACCGCCCCCGGCGGTGACGACTCCATCAGGCGGATCGCCTCGTGCAGCCGCTGGTCGCGGCCGAGCACACCGTCGAGGCCGGCGATCACCCCGCGGAGCACCAGCGCCGGCGCCACCCATCCGGGCGCGGTCATCCGGGGGGCGCGGCGCTCGACCCCGCGGGCGATCGCCTCGCCGGCGCGCCCCACCTCGACCGGCCGGGTGAGCCAGCCGGGCAGCGCCTCCCGCACCGCCGACATCCTCTCGGCCGCGAAGGCACGGCGCACCAGCGCGGTATCGATGAAGCCGAAGTAGGCCACCCCGGCAGTGGCGCCATGGGGCGCCAGCTCGGTGCGCAGGGCGCGCCCCAGCTGCTCGACCGCCGCCTTGCTCGCCGCGTACGGCGCGGCCATGGTTCCGTTCATGAAGGCGTATGCGGAGGCCACCAGGACCACGTGACCGCGGCGGGCGACCACCTGCGGCAGGGTCGCCTTCACCGTGTTCCACACCCCGTGGAGGTTGACCGCGAGCACCCGGTCGAACTGCGCCTTGTCGACCGAGAGCATGGTCGCCGGCGGCGGCTCGATCCCGGCGTTGGCGATGGCCACGTCGATGCCGCCGAGGCGGTCGACGACCCGCTGCACGGCGGCGGCGAGCGCCTCCGCGTCGGTGACGTCCACCGCGTCCGCGATCGCCCCGCCGCCCAGCCGCGAGGCGGCGCGCTCGGCCTCCGCGCCGTCGATGTCCAGCACCGCCAGCCGGGCGCCGCGCGCCGCCAGCCGCTGGGCCGTGTCGAGCCCGATGCCGCGGGCACCGCCGGTGATCAGCACCACCCGTCCGGCGACGTCGAGGGCGGGCCGCCTCATCCCGGGGCCCCCGCGGGTTCCGGGTGCTCGGCCGCGGTGCCGGCGGCCTCGGGGGACACAGCCCGGTGGGCGGCGGTGTCGAAGCGCCGGGTGCGGCGCCGGTGGACGATCGACCCCGAGCCGAGTTTGGTGTTCGAGCCGTTGGCGGAGAAACCGGTGCCGTAGATGATCGCGTCCACCCTCCGCTCCACCCCGTCGCCGGTGACCGGCCCGGCAGGGCGCGTCGAGCTTGGGGAGGCCATGCCCAGCCGGGCGAGGCCGCCGCCCATGATGGCCACGCTCGGGGGCCGGGGTGAGCCCTCGATGCAGGTCCGCAGGAACGTTCCCAGCCGGGCGAGCGCGGGGCCTGCCGCGGCGAGCAGCCCGGCGAGCACCTGGAAGTCGTGCCACATTCCCTCGACCCGGTCGTGCTCGACGCGCACCCCGGACGCGCGGGCGCGCTCGACGAAGCGATCGGCGTCGCTGACCAGGACGTCGTTCGCGCCCCCCTGCACAAACACGGGCGGCAGCCCGTGCAGGTCGGCGAAGAGCGGCGAGACCGTGGGGTCGTCGAGGGCGTGGACACCCGCGTACCGGCGGGCGCACAGGCGAAGCCAGGATGGCTTCAGCAGCGGGTCGCCGGCGGCCTCCGCAGTGACCGACGGACCGCTCAGCGTCAGGTCGAGCCATGGCGAGATCAGGCCGAGGGCCGCCGCCGGCGGCCCGCCCCTCTCACGCAGGCGCAGCGCCACGGCGACGATCAGATTGGCGCCCGCGGAGTCGCCGGCGAGGGCGACGCGCCCCGGGGGGCAGCCGGAGGTGAGCAGGGCTTGATGGGCGGCGAGCGCGTCCTCGAGCGCGGCGGGGCAGGGATGCTCGGGAGCCAACCGGTAGCGCGGCAGGTACACGGGACACCCGGCGGCGAGGGCGAGGTGGGCGGCGAGACCGCGGTGGGTGACCGGCGAGAGTGTGGTGAAGCCGCCGCCGTGGAGGTAGACGACGGCCGCAGAGCGATCGGCGCCGTCGTGCTCCACCACCTCGGTGGGCACGCCTCCGAGGTTGGTGGACCGGATGTGCGCGCCCCGGGTGACCGCCAGGGGGCGGAGCAGCGCCTCGGTCAGGGGGCGCTGCAGCCGCAACGGGACGCCCCTGCTCAGCACCGGATGGAAGGTGGCGCGCACCGCCGCACGCAGCACCGGCGCGGGGATGGTCACCGGGATCACGCTCACTCCCTCCCCCGAGGCCCGAACGGTCGCGT
>JAQBPH010000681.1:0-15596 GCA_028287625.1 Chloroflexota bacterium
TCGCCGGCGTGCCCTCCGCCGGCACCCTCAGCTCCGTCGCCGTCTCCGGCGCGGTGGCGACCCTGACCCTCACCGAGGGCGCCGGCGCCGCCGACACCACGGCCGGCTCCTTCACCACCGCCCTCGCCACCAACGCCGCCGGGATCCGCGACGCCGCCGGCAACCAGTCCTCCTTCGCCGCCACCGCGGTGGCGGACAACGCCGCCCCCGCCCTGCTGACCCTCCAGATGCTCGACACCAACGCCAACGGCAGGGTCGACCAGGTCAGGGCCACCTTCTCCGAGACCCTCTCCGCCTCCACCGTCACCGCCCCCTGGACCCTCGCCAACGTGCCCTCCGCCGGCACCCTCAGCTCCGTCGCCGTCTCCGGCGCGGTGGCCACCCTGACCCTCACCGAGGGCGCCGGCGCCGCCGACACCTCGGCCGGCTCCTTCACCGTCGCCCTGGCGACCAATGCCAGCGGCATCCGCGACGCCGCCGGCAACCTGTCCTCCTTCGCCGCCACCGCTCCGGCCGACGGCGCCGCCCCCGTGCTCGTCAGCCTGCAGATGTTCGACACCAACGCCAACGGCAGGGTCGACCAGGTCAGGGCCACCTTCTCCGAGTCCCTCGCCGCCTCCACCGTCACCGCGCCCTGGACCCTCGCCAACGTGCCCTCCGCCGGCACCCTCAGCTCCGTCACCGTCTCCGGCGCGGTGGCCACCCTCACCCTCACCGAGGGCGCCGGCGCCGCCGACACCTCGGTCGGCTCCTTCACCGCCGCCCTGGCAACCAATGCCAGCGGCATCCGCGACGCCGCCGGCAACCTCTCCTCCTTCGCCGCCACCGCGGTGGTGGACAAGGCCGCCCCCGCGCTGCTGACCCTCCAGATGCTCGATGCCAACGCCAACGGCAAGGTCGACCAGGTCAAGGCCACCTTCTCCGAAACCCTCGCGGCCTCCACCATCACCGCGCCCTGGACCCTCGCCAGCGTGCCCTCCGCCGGGTCGCTGAGCGCGGTCTCCGTCGCCGGCGCGGTGGCCACCCTGACCATCACCGAGGGCGCTGGCGCCGCCGACACCTCGGTCGGCTCCTTCACCGTCGCCCTGGCGACCAATGCCAGCGGCATCCGCGACGCCGCCGCCAACCTGTCCTCCTTCGCCGCCACCGCGCCGGCCGACGGCGCCGTCCCGGTGCGGGTGACCCTCCAGATGTTCGACACCAACGGCAACGGCAAGGTCGACCAGGTCAAGGCCACCTTCTCCGAGACCCTCGCCTCCTACACCGCCGGCACCACGCCGTGGACCCTCGCCAACGTGCCCTCCGCCGGCACCCTCAGCTCCGTCGCCGTCTCCGGCGCGGTGGCCACCCTGACCCTCAACGCGGGCGCGGGCGCCGCCAACACCGCGGTCGGCTCCTTCACCGTCGCCCTGGCCAGCAACGCCGCCGGCATCCGCGACGCCGCGGGCAACCTGTCCTCCTTCGCCGCCACCGCGCCGGCGGACAAGGCCCCCCCGATCCTGGTCAGCGCGAGCGCCTCAGGCGGCACCGCCGGGCTGATGGAGAGCGGCGACACCATGACCCTGACCTTCAGCGAGACGCTGAGCGGAGTCCCGACCAGCGCGACGGTGCTGGAGAAGGAGGTGGGCGGCGTGACCCAGCTGACCATTGCGACCATGCTCAACGCCGCGACGATCAGCAACACCTACATCCAGCTCGGCACCGGCACCACCGCCCAGGGGAGCTCCACCGCGAGCATCACGCCGTTCGGCGCCACGATCTTCCTCTCGCTGGGGACCGTCACGGTGTCCGGCAACGGCTCCGGCGGCGGTGTCGCGGCGGGCACGGGCTCGGCCATCCTGAGCCCGGCGTCCACCCTCCATGACGCTGCCGCGAACGCCGCGGTCACCACCACGACGGCCACCGCGACCCGGCTCTTCTAGCCGCTTCCGGCCCGGTCGATGCCCACCGCGGCGGCCCGAGCGCACCCGCGCCTATCCTCTGCCCATGGCCGCTCCCCTCAGCGTCGCCGCCGCGCAGGCGCGCATCCTCGCCGCGCTCACCCCGCTGCGGAGCGAGCGGGTGCCGCTCGCCGAGGCGCTGGGTCGGGTGCTCGCCGCGCCGGTGGTGAGCCGGCGCACCCTTCCGCCCTTCGCCAACTCGGCGATGGACGGGTACGCGGTGCGCGCCGCCGACATCGCCGGCGCGACCGGGGAGCACCCCGCGGTCCTTCCCGTCCGCGGCGAGTCGCGGGCCGGCGCCGTGCCCGCGCACGGGCTGGAAGCGGGCACGGCGATGCGGATCATGACCGGCGCCCCCCTGCCCGAGGGCGCCGACACGGTGGTGCGCCACGAGGACACCGACGACGGGCGCGAGACCGTGGCCGTCCGGGTCGCCGCCCCGCACGGCACCAGCGTGCGCCTCGCCGGCGAGGACATGCGCGCCGGCGACGGGGTGCTGGCCGCCGGCCGCCGGCTGCGCTCCGGCGACCTCGCCGCCTGCGCCGCCCTCGGGGAGGTGTGGCTGGAGGTGGGACGCCGTCCCCGGGTGGCGGTGCTCAGCACCGGCGACGAGCTGGTCGAGCCCGAGCGCGAGCCTGGCCCGGGCCAGATCGTCGACAGCAACGCGGTCTCGGTCTCCGCCGCGGTGCGGGAGGCGGGCGGCGACCCGGTGCGCCTGGGCATCGCGCGCGACACCGTGGCCGACCTCCGCCGCCTCCTCGAGGAGGGGACCCGCTGCGACCTGGTGGTGACCAGCGCCGGGGTCAGCGTCGGCGACCACGACCACGTCCGCGACGTCGTCGAGGAGATGGGGTCGCTCGACCTCTGGCGGGTGGCGATGCGTCCGGGCCGGCCGCTGGCGGTGGGCTCGGTGCGGGGGGTGCCCTTCATCGGGCTGCCCGGCAACCCGGTGAGCAGCCAGGTCACCTTCGAGCTCTTCGCCCGCCCGGCCATCCTCGCCCTCCAGGGGGCGAGCCACCCCCACCGTCCCCGCTCGGTGGCGCGCACCCTGGAGCCGATGGACAAGCCGGAGGGGCTCGAGACCTTCCACCGGGGCATCCTGGAGCGGGACGCGGACGGCGGGCCGCCCGGGGTGCGGCTCACCGGCGCCCAGGGCTCGGGCATCCTGCGCTCGATGGTGCTCGCCGACTGCCTGGTGGCGCTGCCGGCGGCGGGCAGCCGGGTGCCCGAGGGCACGCTGGTGGAGATCATCCCCCTCGGCTGACGGGTGGAGGCGGGCTAGCCGACCTCCCGATGGACCTCGCCGCCCTCGACCTGCTCGGCGGCGGCGAGCAGCGCCTGCATCCCGGTGATCAGCGCACGGCGGTCGGCGGGGGTCATCTGCTCGACGGCGCGGAGCAGGTCGTCGCAGGCGAGCACCTCGGGGTGGGCGGCGGCGCGGGCCCGGCCCGACTCGGTGAGCGAGACGAAGACCCGCCGGCGGTCGTGCCCGTCGCGGATGCGGGCCACCAGCCCCTTGCTCTCCAGCCGGTCGACCAGCTCGGTGGCGGTCGCCCGGCTGACGCCGAGGTTGCGCGCCTGCTCCCCGACGCTGAGCGGACCGACGACGGAGAGGAGGCGGAGCAGCCCGAGCATGCGCGGGGTGACGTCGGAGCCGGGGATGCGCTGCCGGGACGCCTGGAAGCGACGGTAGACGGCGGGGTAGAGACGGTGGATCTCGGCGATCACGGCCTTGGCGTCTCCGCTCGGCACGTCCCTGGTCGCCAGCATCTCCGCGCGAATCCTGGGGCGCGGGACGGCCGCGGTCAATGGGGCAAAGAGCCCAGTCCTGTCTGTGGCCGGCCCCATGGCGACGCAGCGCTACCATGCGGCGCGATCACGGAGATGCTCATGACCCACCGACGTCACCGTCACCGACCCCTGCTGCTGCTCGCCACCGCCGGGCTCGCCGCCTGCGGCTCCTCGGGTGCGACCACCGCGTCGCCGACCGCGGGGGCGGAGGAGTCACGCAGCGCCCAGCAGATCTACGACGACTTCCTCACCTCCATGGCCTCGGAGAAGTCGGTGCACATCGCCGGCCACCAGGTCGACAGCGGCGGTGCCAGCAACGACATCGACGTCCTCGACACCCAGAACGCCGCCAGCATCACGCTCACGGTGCAGGGAACGTCGATCCACCTGGTGGTGACGCCCGACCGGGTCTACGCCTCGCAGAGCAGGAACGGCCCGTGGCTGACCGCGCCCGCCGACCTCGCCACCAACGCCCGCTCGCTCACCCTGGCCAACACCGTCCGCTGCGGCCGGCTCGAGCACGGCGGCCTCACCAGGGGCGCGGTGTCGACCGTGAACGGCCGGCGGGTCGTCGCGGTGGAGGACGACGGGAAGGCGCCGGGGGCATCACGGTCGACGCTCTACGTCAGCGTCACCGGCCCCCCGCGGCTGGTCCGGGTGGTCCAGCACGCGGTCGCCACCCCCGGCGGCCGCGCCGACTGCGGCCAGGCCGGCGCCGGCAGCAGCCCCGGCGTCAGCAATGCCACCTTCGACTTCAGCGAGTGGGGCGCGGCGGTGACGGTGACCCCGCCGCCCAGCGCAGCGGTCTAGAGATCGGTCACTCGGCGACGCCGCCGGCCCTGCGACCGCGGACGATCCAGGCGAGCAGCCCCGCGGCGACCAGCACCGCCACCGCGATGGCGGCCTTCTCGATGGGGCCCGAGACGCGGTCGTAGTTGGCGCCCACCTCGTAGCCGGCGACGGCGAGGGCGGTGCACCAGGGCAGGGCGCCGGCGAAGGTGAGCGCCGCGAACGGGACCAGCGGGACCCGCGCCAGCCCCGCGGGGAAGGAGATGTAGGTGCGGATCACGGGCAGCATCCGGCCGAGGAACACGGCGAGCAGCCCGCGGCGCCGGAAGAAGCCGTCCGCCAGCTCGATGTGCGAGCGCGAGATGCCCAGGTAGCGGCCGGGGCCGAGCAGGAGCGGCTCGCCGAAGCGGGCGGCGAGCACCCAGGCGATCAGCGAGCCGACCAGGTTGCCGGCGGCGCCGGCGATGATCGCCGGC
The DNA here is from genome assembly GCA_028287625.1 of Chloroflexota bacterium. Taxonomy (GTDB): domain Bacteria; phylum Chloroflexota; class Dormibacteria; order Aeolococcales; family Aeolococcaceae; genus CF-96. The sequence continues at coordinate 4,997 of JAQBPH010000681.1, forward strand.
ACCAGGCCGAGGTGCGACCCGCCGACCAGGGCGCCGGCGGCGATCGCGCCGGCCACCGGCATGATCACCTCGCTGGGGAAGGGGATGCCGCAGGACTCGGCCGCCATCAGGCCGAAGACCGCGGCGAGGCCGTGGTTCTCGACGAAATCCCGGACGAAGCCGCCGATTCCACCGCTCACGAATCGGGGAGCCTACCAGGGCCTCGGGGGGACTCGACGACCAGGGGGACGCCGGGATCGCCGAGCTCGGTCCAGCGCCGAGCCTCGCGGCGGTGGTGACGGGCGCGCAGCCGGTTGCGGGCGACCAGGGCGACCACGATCACCGCGGCGGGGCCGAGGGTGCGCGCATCGCGGGTGCCGAGGAGCAGCCCGAGGGGCACGCAGAGGGCGACCAGCTGCTCGAAGGCGCGGCCGCGCAGGCCCAGGAGCACCACCCCGGGGAGGGCGATGATCACCCCTGCCCACCAGGCCGAGGGCAGCGCCGCCACCACCCCCGCGACCAGCGGGGCGATCCCGCGACGGCCGCGGCGGATGCCGATCGGGAAGGCGTCGCCGACCACGCAGCCGGCGATGGCGGTGGCGGCGAACCAGGGGTCACCGTCGTAGACGCGTGCCCCCAGTCCGACGACCGCGCCCTTGATCAGCTCCAGCACCACGGTGAGGGCGGCGGCCTGGATGCCGCCGACCACCAGGGCGTCGAGCGCGCCCGCCTGGCCCCGGCCGGTCTGGCGGAGATCGACGCCGCGGCCGCGGCGGACCACCAGCCAGGCCACCGGGATGCTCCCCACGACGTAGCCGCCGGCCAGCGCTCCGGCGACCAGCACCAACCAGTGAGGGGGCGTCACACAGCGAGAGTACTACCCTGCGCGGGCATGAGACGGCGGCTGCGTCCCTCCACCATCCCGCGGCTCCCCACCGCCTTCGACGCCGCCGCCGAGCTCGACTGGGGCGACCCGGTGATGAGCCGCCGGCTGCTCCGCGAGCACCTCGACCAGAAGCACGACGGCGCCAGCCGCCGCATCCCCGTGATCGAGCGCCATATCGCCCGGCTGGCGAAGCTCATCGCCCCGCCGCCGGCGCGTGTGCTCGACGCCGCCTGCGGCCCCGGCCTCTACGCCGTCCGCCTCGCCCGCATGGGCTGGGACGTGGTCGGCGTCGACACCGGCGAGCCGGTGCTCCGCCACGCCCGCGGCCTCGCCCGCGAGGCGGGGGTGGCGGCGGAGTTCCGCCGTGCAGACCTGCGCGCGTTCGAGGGGCAGGGCGACTTCGACGCGGTGATCCTCGTGTACTTCATCCTCGAGGCCTTCCCCCGCCGCGAGCAGACGGCGGTGCTGCGCCGCCTCGCCGCCGCGCTGCGCCCGGGAGGCCGCCTGGTCGCCGAGCTGCGGGTGCGCCCCGACCAGCCGCCGGGCCGGATCACCGCCTGGGACGTCGTCCCCCGCTCGCTCGTCTCCGACCGCCCCCACCTGCTGCTGACCGACACGCTCTACGACGAGCGCCGGCGCACCTTCGTGCTCCGCGAGATCGGCATCCTCGACGACGGCAGCGTCGCCGTCCAGCAGACCACCGGGCAGCTGGTCACCCTCGCCGAGGTGCCCGCGCTCTTCGCCCGCGCCGGGCTGCGGGTGCGCGCCGTCCACGACGGCTGGACCCGCTATCGCGCCACCGGCCTGTCGGAGACGTTGCTGGTGGTGGCGGAGCGCCGGTAGCTAGCGGCAGACCGGGTCGGGCCGGCCCAGCCGCACCTGCAGCGTGGTGGCGGGCTGGTCGCCGAGGACGAGGGTGGCCTCGTACAGGCCCGAGGGGAGGCTGGGGTCGACCCGCCAGATCAGCTCGTACTCCGCGGAGCGGCCGCGGGGCAGGCTCACCACCCCGCAGGGCACCCCCTTCGTCGCCGGCGGCGCCGCGGAGAAGACGTGGATGTCGGCCGAGTCGCTGACCACCACCTGGAGGGGACCGGAGCAGTCGGCCCGGAACCTGGCGGGGCCGCGGACGGTGGCGGTGAAGGCGATCGCCCCCGGGCCCACCAGCCAGCCGCGGTCGGCGGCGAAGCCCACCACCCCGGCGACCGCGCTGGGGCTGGGCGGGTCCGGACGTGGGGGAACGGTGCAGTGGACGGCCGGGGCCGCGGCCGACCCGCATGCGGTCAGCGCTGCGACCACCGGCGCGCAGAGGGTGGCGACGGGGATGCGGGGCATGGCGCGCCCGCAACGATAGTGGTTGCGGGCCACGGTCCAGCGGGCGGCGCCAGCCGGTGGGGGGTGCGACCTCCAGCGCCAAGCGGGAGGCGCCAGCCGAGAAGGAGAAGGCCGGGACGGCTGGTGAACCGCCCCGCCCCCTCACCACTCGACGCCGTTCACGCGGCGCTGGTCTGGGGCTGCTGCCGCATCACCGGCATGTCGAAGACGCTGGCGAGGTCGCCCGCATCCGCTCCCTCGAGGAGCGGGCCGGCGAGTACGCCCGCGCCTCCAGGCGGAGAACACCCTGCGCGCCTGGCGGAGCGCCGCTGGCATCGACTCCGGTCCCCTCTTCCGCCCGTTCACCCGCCACGACCAGGTCCAGGCCGAACGGCTCACCCCCCAGTCGGTCGCGCTGGTGGTCAAGCGCGCCTGCCGCCGCGCCGGCCGCGATCCCGCCACCTTCGCCGGGCACTCGCTGCGCAGCGGCCTCGCCACCGCCGCCGCCGCCGGCGCTCCGGAGCGGGCGATCATGCGCCAGGGGGGCTGGGAGTCGGAGGCGATGGTGCGCCGCTACATCCGCGCCGGCACGCTCTTCGAGGAGAACGCGGCAAGTTTTGTGGGGTTGTAAGCGGGCAGGGCTGGGCGCCCGGAGACGCCCGCCCAAAACGCCACCCTATGTACGGGCGAATCACGCCCCGGCCGTCCGATAGAGACGAACCTGAAGACGGGAACGTAAGCCGCCGGTAGGAATTGAGCGGCATTTCAGTGGCCATCCTCGCAGGCACCCTGTGACCCGTAACGCAGATCAGTGATGGGCGTCAGCCACGGGCTCAACGGGCCGTGGGATCGCGCCGACCTTGTTCCCGGGTATGGATGGGGTTCGGGACCCGCGTGGGGTCCTGCATCAGAAACCGAGGAACACTTCACATGCCTTCGCGCCTCGCCGTGCGCACCTTGCTGCGCCAGCGCATCGCCCTGCTGATGATGGTCACCACCCTTCCAGCAGCCGCTATCCTCCCGCTGCTGCCAGCGCTCCCCGCCGGTGCGTCGACGACGCCCACACTCCTTGGCGCGCAGGGCTTCTATACGCTCGACACCCACCAGCTCTGGGACAAGGCCAACGTCGCGGTCAACGTCGCCAGCGGCGATCTGATCTTTCACGACACCGTGCTCCAGATCGCCGGCATCGCCGGGCACAACCTCGACCTCAACCTCTTCTACAACAGCCTCTCGAACGGCGCCGGCGGCGGCGCCGACTTCGGCTCCGACTGGGTGATGAGCGCCGGCGGCGATGTCAAGCTGACCATCGGCACGAGCATCACTTACCAGGGCCCGAGCAGCTTCCAGCAGGTCTTCACGGGCACCGCGCCCAACTGGACGACGCCGGCCGGGATGGACGCCACCCTCTACGGTCCCACTGGCAGCAGCCAGTACACGCTCACCTATCACGACAACGGCCAGGTGCTCACCTTCAACAGCGCCGGCCAGCTGACCAGCAACGCCGATCGCAACGGGAACACCTTCACCTACGCCTACAACGCCGATGGCACCCTTCATCAGATCACCGACGTGGCAGGCAGCCGCACGGTCAGCTTCATCTACAACGGCGGCGGCAACGTCTCTACGGTGGTCGACAACTCGCTGAGCCGGACCTACACCTTCACCATCAATGGCAGCCACAACTTGACCGGGTACGCGGATCCCGCCAACCCGAGCAAGACCGCCCAGTTCACCTACGACACCGGTGGCAAGCACGAGATCGTCGACATCAAGGACCCCGCCGGCAACGGGGAGACCAAGCTCACCTACGACACCAACCACCGGGTCACCCAGCTCCAGTACGTCTACGACAGTTTGGGCGACACTTATAACCGGACATACACGTACAACTCCGGCACGACGGGAAGCGCCTGCAGCTCGAACGCCGGGAATACGCCGACAACAGCCAGGGCGGTGCGTACCAACAAGGCGCGTACCAGTACCACAACGGCGCCCGCTACTACGAGGCGGGTCAGATGAACGGCCACATGACCCAACTCGACCCGAACAACTTCCCCTTCGCTACCCAGGGCTGGAACCAGTACAACTACGCGGGCGCTGATTCGGCCAACCTTAGCGATCCGAATGGGATGCTCTTCGGGCCCGTCAACCTGAACTCGCCCTTTCGCAACGGCATGATTCTGCCGAGAACGGGCGTCGTGCCCGCGCCGTTGCCGCCGCCCAGTCAGTGGAGTTGCTATTTTGGTGGTGTGTTCTGCCGAGTTCAGCTCGACTCCAATCAGACAGACGGTCTCATAGGCGCTCTCGGGATAGCCGGTCCGACCACCGCCTGGCTCAGTGGCGTCACTGCGGGAGCCGTGCTGCTCGATAAGTCGCTGCATGGGGGCACGGGAGCTGTTCTCTGTGTCTTGGCCGGCCAGCCTCCGGTCTTGTTCTAACGTGGGGCAAGTGGCGCTGCGACTTGTCGTCGGTGGACTTCTCCTATGCTTCGGGGGTCTCAGTTTGGCTCGGGGTATTTACTTTCTCCGCCGCGGAGCACCCGCCTCACTGCCCCGGGTATTGGCGCCCAGATCTCTGGAGTTCCCCGATGCCCGCCGCGGAAGCCGCGGGTCATTCTTGGAGGCTGCAGGGCTCGCTCTGTTGGGAATCGCAACCCTAACTGCGCCAGCACCTCTCCTACTCGGCGTCTTAGCTGGGGTCGCATTAGCCGCACTGCTAGGGAGTCAGTTGTACCGATTTAAAACCTAGCATCCGCGGCGGCTCGGTGACCACGAACATTTGCTCGTATCGGCTGATGGGCCAGGGGTCGCGCTGGCCGTTCTATCGGAGCTCCTCTAGGAAGGCGTCCATCGCCGCCCGAGCCTGCCGGATCAGACCCGCGTAGCGACGCTCCTCCTGCCTGTACCGCTGCTCGGTCTCCAGCGGGCGAAGACCCGGATGGAGCAGCAGGGCGTGGAAGCGGGCGAGCTCCCGAAGGTAGTCCGGGGTCACCGAGGGCAGCCGCCTCGGTGTGGTGCTGTCGCTCCAGTGCCCGTCCCGGCCGCGGCTGTGGCTGACGACAGGCTCGTCGATCTCCGGGCACACCTTGCAGATGTCGTCGAGGTCGCGGGCGCTGGTGAGGCCACCGAAGATCAGCTTGGCGATGCAGGCGTCCCACATCGCCGTGGCGCCGTGCTCGCCCCAGCGCTCCCGCGCCTGGCCGAGCGACTGGAGGATCACGAGAGTGACGATCCCCTGGCCGCCGCCGTCGGCCAGGAGGCTGGGCAGCGAGGGCAGCGAGGGCAGCGGAGCGATCTGGGCCGCCTCGTCGATGAAGAGCACGAGCGGCGGGTAGAGGCGGCCGCCCGGGCTGGCGGCGGCACGCTGGCGGGCGGTATCGGCGATGGTCTCGACCAGCGCGGTGATGAGCGGGGCCATGCTCCGCTGCCCGGCCGAGGTCCCGAGCAAGTGAGGCGGCCGCACTCCGCGAGGAGACGCTCGGGCTCGAGAGCTGGATGGCCGGCATGGGGCAGCACGCCTCGAGGGCGGCGGCGTGGAGGTAGCAGCGGAGCGAGGGGAGATAGCCGGAGAGGCCGGTGGGATCGAGGACGTAGAGGGGGCGATCGACGTCGACCAGGGGCAGTGTGGAGGAGGTTGTCCGGCTTGGTCGAGGTCGACACCAGGGGTCCTGGCCAGGTCGCAAGCAGCTTCAGGAGGAAGCCCAGGCCCTTGCCGCGGCGCGGCGCAGCGCTCCCAGGACCCCATACGAGTCCTCCCAGGTGCCGAAAAGCTGGTGCCCACCGGCGGTGTCCCGTCCCAGGTACACGCTCACGGCGTCGTGGTCGGCGAGGGAGACTCCTCCCCCTCCCCCACCGGACGGCCCGAGTCCAGGGGAGGGTCACCGCCCACCCTCCTCGTCGCCAGACCGAGCCGCGCTCGTCGGGGGGTCGCTCCTGGCGGCACGCGGGCGTATCACCGGCACGGACACGGAGATGGCGGCGAAGCGGCCAGCCTCGCGACGACCGCTCGGAGCGGCGTCGGTCCGCTGACCGGGGGACGTCCGGTGACGAGAGACGCCTCGGCAGTCCTCCGCAGGGCCGGGAGCGACGTCGTCGGTGAGTGGCCTGCAGCTGGGTCGACGGCGCGGATCGACGAGGGCGCCGAGGCGTCGGAGGCCGCAGTCAACTCGACGGTGGCCGCGGCGCCGAGCGCCGTGACCCCGGCTGCCAAGCCGACGCGGACCGGCCGCGAACGCCGCCCTCCGAGAACCCTCGATCCCCTCGTCTCGTGGCCCGGGTGGAGCGACCCCCCGCCGGCGGCGCCGGCGGGGCCAGCGGGGGGGACGGAACCGGCCGCAACGGCGGCGCATGCTCACGTTGTGGGTGGATCGAACGGAGGCCAGTGGCTACCATGTGCGCTTTCGTCCGACTTGCCTGGTGGGGAGGAGTCGAGCATGTCGTCGCCCACGCCCGAGCGCATCCGTTCCGTCGCCGTGCTGGGGCACAGCCACGACGGCAAGACCACGCTCTGCGAGGCGCTGATGCACGTGGCCGGCGCCACCGCGCGGCTGGGCTCGACCGACCAGGGCACCTCCATCCTCGACTTCGAGCCCGAGGAGCAGCGGCGCTCGATCAGCATCACCACCGCGATCGCCCACTGCGACTGGAACGGGGTGCGCATCAACCTGCTCGACACCCCGGGCTTCCCGGACTTCGCCGGCGAGGTGGTGCAGGCGCTCGCCGCCGCCGACTCCGCGCTGCTCGTGGTCGGCGCCACCGGCACCGTCCCGGTCGGCGCCGAGTTCGCCTGGGAGCGGATCAGCGAGGCGCGGATGCCGGCGCTGGTCGTGGTGACGAAGATGGACAAGGAGAACGCCGCCTACGAGGCGACCGTCGACGCCCTCCGCGAGCAGCTGGGGCGCAGGGCCATCGCCGTGGCCGTGCCCCTCGGCTCCGCCGAGAGCTTCCGCGGCTTCGTCGACCTCGTCGACGACCGGGCCTACGAGTTCGACGCCGAGGGCGGCTGCACGGAGGTGCCCCTCCCCGAGGAGATGCGCGAGGAGGTGGAGCGGGCCCACTCGGCGCTGGTCGACGCCGCCGCCGAGACCGACGACGCCCTGCTGGAGAAGTACCTGGAGGGCACCGAGCTCACCGTCGACGAGGTCCACGGCGCCCTCCACACCGCGGCGCTGCGCGGCAGCCTGGTGCCCATCATGCCCGCCGCATCCCCGCTGCTGAAGGGCTCCAGCACCGTGCTCGACGCCATCAACCGGTTCCTTCCCTCCCCGAGGGAGCGGGTGCACACCGGAGTCGACGCCGGGGGCCGGCCGGTCGAGATCGAGTGCGATCCCAACGGCCCGCTCGTCGCCCACGTGTTCAAGACCACCGCCGACCCCTTCGGACGGGTCAGCTACTTCCGGGTGCTGCGCGGCACCATGCGCGCCGACTCGCATCCGCTCAACGTGCAGAGGGGGCACGAGGAGCGGCTCAGCGGGCTGGGACGGCCGATGGGCAGGCAGGTGGTCACCGCCAGCGACATCCCCGCGGGCGACATCGGCGCCGTCACCAAGCTCGCCGTCACCGCCACCGGCGACACGCTCTGCGCCAAGGAGACGCCGGTCACCCTGCCGCCGATCGCCTTCCCCCCCGCCGCCTACACGATGGCGATCTCGGCGCGGAGCAAGGGTGACGAGGACAAGATCCACAGCGCCCTCGCCCGCCAGGCCGACGAGGACCTCACCTTCACCCTCGACCGCGACCCCGCCACCGGCGAGGAGGTGGTCCACGGCCTCGGCGACACCCACCTCGACGTCAGCCTGGAGCGGATCAAGCGCCGCTACGGGGTCGACGCCACCCTCTCCACTCCGCGGATCGCCTACCGCGAGACCATCACCGGCACCGCCAGGGTGCAGCACAAGCACAAGAAGCAGACCGGCGGCGCCGGGCAGTACGGCGACTGCACCATCGAGATCGCGCCGCTGCCGCGCGGGGGCGGCTACGAGTGGCAGGACAAGATCTTCGGCGGCGCCATCCCCCAGCAGTTCCGCCCCTCGGTGGAGAAGGGGGTGAAGCAGACCCTGGTCCAGGGGGCGGTGGCCGGCTACCCCATCGTCGACGTGCGGGTGCGGCTGGTCGACGGCAGCACCCACGCGGTGGACGGCAAGGACATCGCCTTCCAGACCGCCGGAGCCATCGCCATGCGCAAGGCGGTGCAGGAGGCCAGGCCGGTGCTGCTCGAGCCGGTGGTCAACGTGCGGGTGGTGGTGCCCGAACGGCTGATGGGTGACGCCATCGGCATCCTCAACAGCCGCCGCGGACGGGTGGCGGGGATGAACCCCACCGGCGACGGCCGCTCGGAGGTGACCGCCCAGGTGCCCCAGTCGGAGATGTACACGTTCCCCATCGACCTGCGCGCCGTCACCCAGGGACGCGGCCGGTACACGATGGAGTTCTCCCACTTCGAGGAGGTGCCGCCCCAGGTCGCCCAGCACCTCATCGAGGACTACCGCAGGGAGCACGCGGCCCAGGCGTCCTGAGCCCGGCGGCGCGGCTGAGGACCCCGCCAATGCCTCACCGGTTCCTCACCGGACCTTAAGCGGGGCCCAAGTAGGAATGGGGATGCCTCCGCGTCTTAGGGACAAGCACGGCCGGCGGGCAGGAGCGACCAACGGCGCCCGGCGCCGGCGTCGCCCACCCCCGGACAGAGGAGGACGACCACATGGCACAGGGCGCAGGAGGGAGCTTCCGCACCGAGCTCCCCGTGATGCAGACCGCGGCCAACCATGTCTACGAGGTGAACCAGAGCATCCAGGGCCAGCTCAGCACTCTCCTGGCACGCCTCGAGCCGCTCACCAGCACCTGGCAGGGGGCCGCGTCCGTCAGCTTCCAGGTCCTCAAGCAGCGCTGGCACGACGACGCCGCCTCCCTCAACGCGGTGCTCCGCCAGATCGGCGACGACCTCGTCCAGACCCATCGCAACTACGCCACCACCGAGGCGAGCAACCAGCAGGGCTTCACCGGGATGACCGGCCAGCTCGGCTGACGGTGCACGGCACCAGGAAGGTAATGATCATGACCGACACCGGACATATCCTCGTCACCTTCGGCTCCATCGCCGAGGGCGCGGCGGACGTCGACGCCGTCGCCAACCAGATCGATCAGCAGTTCTCCGACCTGCGCGCCTACCTCGCCCCGCTGGTGGCCACCTGGGAGGGCACCGCCTCCATCGACTACCAGGCGCTGCAGCGCAAGTGGGACACCAGCCTCGCCGACCTCAACGCGGTGCTCCGGCAGATCGCCAACGCGCTGCGCACCGCCAACCAGAACTACACGTCGGCCGAGACCACCAACGCCGGCATGTGGGCCTGAGCCGCGGCAGGGCTGCACGGGAGAACACGAGATGCTGAGCGACGACGACCTCGTCGAGGCCGCGCACATGCGCCGCCGCCGGGTGCTCGCCGCCCTCCATGACGGGACGCGGGCACAGGAGCCGCCCGGGGCCCGCACCCTGACCCGCCTCGCGGCGGGACTCGGCGTGAGCACGCTGCTCGCGCTGGGGACCGCCGTCGGCGGGCTGGTGCACGCCTCGCTCCACGACCAGGCCGCCGGGGCCTCGCCGCCGGCGGCGACCAGCGCGCCTGCGGCGACCCCGCGGGCCGGAGGCTGACATGGCCGCCCCGAGCTTCAGGGTCGACCCCGCGGCGCTGCGCCGCGCGGCCGCCGCCTTCGAGGCCCAGGCGGGCCACGTGGCCGCGATGACCCGCGCATTCACCGGGCCCGCGCACCTCGTCGACAACGCCTTCGGGGTCCTCGGCCCCTCCGACCAGGTGGCGCGGGAGTACGACCAGGCGGTGAGCAGCGCGCTGACCGGGCTGAACAAGCTGCACCAGGTCCTCGGCGACGCGGCCGGCAAGCTGCGCACCGGGGCCGACAACTACCAGGCTGCCGACCGGCCGATGGGAGGGAAGGGATGAGCCCACCCACCCCGTCGCCGACTCCCTCCCCGGCGCCGGGCGCGGCCCCCAAGCCCCCGCCGGTCCACCGCAGCTTCAACCTCTGGAACCCCGGGGGGGACCCCGGGATGATCGAGCAGGCCGCCCAGGCCTGGCGCACCCTCGCCAGCAACCTGCGGACGGCGCAGCAGGACCTCGATCAGCAGGTGCGCGCGCTGCACGCCGGCTGGACCGGTCAGGCGAGCGACGCCTTCCAGGGCTGGGGCACCCGGCTGGGTCACGACCTGGCGGACAGCGCGGGCCAGTGCGACAGGATCGCCGGGCAGCTCGACCAGGTCGCCGCGAAGATCAAGTCGACCAACGACCAGATCCACGAGCTGATCGTGGCCATGGGGGTCACCGCCGCCGTCGGGATCGGCCTGACCATCTTCACCCTGGGCTTTTCCGACGTCGCCGCCGCCGGCACCGCCGCCGCCGAGGCGGCCGAGGCC
>JAQBPH010000683.1:0-3765 GCA_028287625.1 Chloroflexota bacterium
CCGACCGCGAGCATCAGGATGGCGCCGAGCTCGAGGATGTGGGCCGCCGACTCGTCCATGCCGGGGCAGGCTACCCGGTGGCCCGCGCCGAGAGCCCAGGGGGAAGGCTGTCAGCGACGCGGGGGGAAGGCTGTCAGCGACGAAGGGGGAAGGCTGTCAGCGACGCAGGAGCTGATGGCCTGGGGGGAGGCCCCCCTCCCAATTCTGCGCGTCAGCGCAGAGAGCCCAAGAGGAGCTGATGGCCTGGGGGAGGCCTCCCAGTCTGCGCGGCAGCGCAGAGAGGCCAGGCCGCTCAGCTCCCGCCCGGGCCCGAGGCCCGGCGGGCCTGCTCGAGCAGGAGGCGCTCGCCGTCCTCGCGCTCGTGGCGCACCCGGCGCCGGTGCCACCACCAGGCGCCGGCGCCGAGGACCACGACCACGCCCAGGCCGATGTAGCCCGAGCGGGTCACCAGGGTGACGGCGCGATCGCCGACGAGCAGCACCACGGCCACCACCGCACCCACCCAGAGGGCGCCACCGAGCAGGTTGGCGGCGAAGAAGCGCGGCCAGGGCATGCCGTTCATGCCCGCGAGCGGCCCGGCGAAGATCCGCAGCAGGGCGACGAAGCGGCCGAAGAAGACGGCCAGAACCCCCCAGCGCTGGAAGAAGCCCTGGGCGACGGCCATCCGGCGCTCGTCGTAGATGCGCCCCACCCCGGGCACCCCGGCGAGCCTGTGCCCCCAGCACCGCCCCACCCAGTAGCCGATGTTGTCGCCGGTCACCGCGCCGACGCAGGCGCAGGCCGCCACCAGCGCGGGGTTGAGACTGCCCCGCGCCGCCAGGAGGGCGCCGGCGATGAGCACGGTCTCGCCGGGGACCGGCACGCCCATGGACTCGATGCCGACGCCGAGGAGGACGATCACGTAGGCGAAGGCGCCGACGTGGTCGACGAGGGAGTTGAGGGCCTGGTCCACCGCGCGGCGCCGTCCCGGCCCGGGTCCGCTAGCCGCCCTGGGCCATGCGCTGGAGGCGGGCGATCCGCTCCTCGAGCGGCGGGTGGGTGGAGAAGAGGTTGGCGAAGGAGGGGCGCCGGGCGCCGAAGGGGTTGACGATGAAGAGCGGCGCCACCGCCGGCGCCACCTGCATGGGGATGCGCCGGGTGGCCGACTCGAGCTTCTGCAGGGCGTTGGCCAGCGCCAGCGGGTCGTGGCAGAGCTGGGCCCCGCAGGTGTCGGCCTGGTACTCGCGGGCGCGGCTGATGCCCAGCTGGATGATGGTCGCGGCGATCGGGGCCACGATGATCAGCAGCAGCACCGTGATCCAGGACTCGCCGCCCTCGCCGTCGCGGTTGCCGCCGAAGCCGCCGAAGATGAGCGCGAACTGCCCCATCTGGGCGATGAACGAGATCCCCATGGCGATGGTCGCCGCCAGCGAGGCGGTGAGGATGTCGCGGTTGCGGACGTGGCAGAGCTCGTGGCCGAGCACGCCGCGGAGCTCACGCTCGGTGACCAGGTTGAGGATGCCCTGGGTGCAGCACACCGCCGCATGCCGGGGATTGCGGCCGGTCGCGAACGCGTTGGGCGAGGGGTCGTCGCAGATGTACACCCGGGGCTTCGGCATCCGCGCCGCGGCGCAGAGCTCGTCGACGATGCGGTGCAGCGCCGGGAACTGCTGCGGGGTGACCTCCTTGCCACGCACCGCGGCGATGGCCAGCTTGTCGCTGTTCCAGTAGGCGATGCCGTTCATGAACAGGGCGAAGATGGCGGCGATGATCAGCCCGCTGGTGCGCCCGATGGCGCCTCCCACGAGCAGGAACAGCCCGTCGAGGAGGGCGAGGAGGAAGGCGGTCTTGACGTTCTGCCACATGGTGCGGAGGGGCTCCTGAGCGGGGTACCCGGACGATGAGAGGGATCCGGGCGTGAGACTACCCCGCGGGGGCGGAGATTACGCCCCGGGGATGACCTCCAGATAAAACGACCGTCGAGGAGGTCAGGCGGTGAGGGCGCCGAGGTCGGCGCCGGCCGCCTCGAGCGCCGCCGCCGGATCGGCGTCCAGGGCGCTCGCCGCCGCCCGCAGGGTCTGCTCCACCTCGGCGGCGCCCACGCTGCCGAGGTGCCCGACGCGGATGCCGCGGCCGGCGAAGGCCCCCAGGCAGCCCGCCACCAGCACCCCCCGGGCGGCCATGCCGGCGCGCAGATCGGCCTCGGCGACCCCCTCGGGAACGGCCAGCACGCTGAGCGTCGGCGCCAGCGCCGCGGCCTCGGTGAGCGGGGTCAGCCCCAGCGCCGCCATCCCCGCGCGCAGCCCCGCGGCCACGCGCCGGTGGCGCTCGAAGCGCGGGCCCAGCCCCTCGGCCTCGATGGCGTCGAGCGAGACGCCGAGGGCGCGGAGGAGGCTGGTGGCGTGGGTGGAGAAGTAGCGGGTCGGCTCCTCCATCACCGGCTCCCAGCGGCGCAGGTCGGCGTAGTACGCGGCGATCGAGCCGAGCTCGGCGCGGCGCTCGCGGGCGCGCTCGGAGACGGCGGCGACGGTGAGGCCGGGGGGCAGCCCGAGGCCCTTCTGCGCGCCGGTGATGACCACGTCGACGCCCCAGGCGTCCATCGACTCCTCCACCGCCCCGGTGGCGCAGACGCCGTCGAGCACCACCAGGGCGCCGCACTCGCGGGCGGCGGCGACCAGCCCGGCGACGTCGGCGAGCACCCCGGTGCTGGTGTCGACGTGGGTGACGGTGACCAGGGCGGGCGCCGGGCCGGCGGCGCAGGCGCGGCGCACCTCCTCCGGGTCGAGCCGCCTCCCCCACTCGGAGCGCAGCGGGACCACGTCGATGCCCAGCGCGGTGCCGATCTCGGCGAAGCGGTCGCCGAAGAAGCCCTCGCTGCACACCACCACCCGGTCGCCCGGGCGGGCGTGGTTGACCAGCGCGACCTCCATGGCCAGCGTGCCCGAGCCGGCGAAGACGTGGACCAGCGCGGCCTCCGAGCCCACCAGCCCGCGGATCCCCCGCTGCGCCCGCCGCACCGCGGCCGCGTTCTCCGCGGAGGTGTGGCTGCGCACCGGCTCGGCGAGCGCCTCGAGGACGTCCGCCCGCACCGGGACGGGGCCGGGGATCATCAGCAGGGGCTCGGTCATCGGTCTCCTTCGATCCTCCCTCCTCCCGGCCGGAGGCGGGATGCTCATCCTAGCCAGCCGCCGCGACGGGACGGTGGCTACGCTGTGCCCCGGTGGCGGACGGCGGGACCAGGGAGGAGCGGCGGTGCCCCAGACCGAGGCGAGCGGTGCGAGCATCCACTGGGAGGAGCAGGGCGACGGCGAGCCGCTGCTGCTGGTGATGGGCTTCGGCCTCAGCAGCGACGCGTGGGTGCCGATGCTGCCGCTGCTCGGGGGCTTCCGGGTGATCCGCTTCGACAACCGCGGCACCGGCGGCTCCGGGCCCTGCGGCGACGGCTTCACCGTCGAGACCATGGCCGGCGACGCCGCCGCCGTGCTCGACGCCGCCGGGGTCGAGCGGGCGCACGTCCACGGGATCTCGATGGGCGGCATGATCGCGCTCAGCCTCGCCCTCGATCACCCCGACCGGGTGGGCTCGCTGCTGCTCGGCTGCACCACCGCGGCGCCGCTGCGCATCGCCAACGGCGGCCAGGCGGTCGAGCTCGCCCAGGCGACCGTGCGGATGAGCTCCGACCCCGACGGCGCCCTCGACCGCCTGCTCCCGCTGCTCTTCAGCGACGCCTTCCTCGCCGAGAACCCGTCGGTGCGCGAGCTCGGCCCGGTGCTCTCCGCCTCCGGG
>JAQBPH010000684.1:0-7874 GCA_028287625.1 Chloroflexota bacterium
CGGCGAGTGCCGGCGAGGGGGGGCGGGAGCCGGCATCGGGCGCGCCAGCGCACGATGTCTTGCGACCAGACGGGGGGGACGCAGTCCCCCCCGAGTAAGAACCGGCGGCAGAGCGGCCGGCCGCGAATCTCAACCGGCGGCAGAACAGCCGGGCATCTCCACCCGACGGCAGAACGGCCGCGCCGCTCAAACCGGCGGCAGAACAGCCGGGCATCTCACCCGGCGGCAGATCGGCCGAGCATCAGATCAGCGGACATCTCCGCCGGCGGCAGGTCGGCCGAGTATCTCCCCTGGCGGGCAGATCGGCCGAGCACCCTCAGCGGTCACGAGCTCACGTCGAACACGCGTTTGCAGTCGACGACCGGGAGCCCGGGCGCAGTTCAGGCCGCGGGTGGAGGATACTGACGGCGACGTGCGTGCTCTGTTTGCGTCGTTCGCGCCGTAAACGAGCGACCGAAACCCCTTGCGGGCCGTATGGCGGATCAGTTATGGCCGAACTGCGGAAAATGTCTCGACCCGAGCCCTCATTTGCGCTACCCTGTCGCCTCGCACCCCGACCAGCCCGGGCGGGACAGGTTGTCATGGGTAGGAGGCACTACGATGAGCACGCCAGGAAGGAACGACCGTAAGCGGGTCAGGATCGTGGCCCTCGCCACCGGCGCGATGTTCAGCGCGGCGATGATCGGGGGCTCGGTCATGCGTCTGTCCGCGGCCTCGGCCTCGGCCAAGCCCGACTCCACCACCCAGGCGACGACCTTCCGGACCCACCACAAGGACAAGGGCGACGAATCCACCAAGGTCGAGAAGTCGTCCAAGAACAGCAACGACAGCACCAGCTATCGCAAGAGCGAGAGCAGCAACACCAACAACAGCAGCAGCGGCAGCAACAGCAGCAGCCTCATCGAGCTGAACAACGTTCTGAACAACAGCCTGAACGGGCTCTCCCTCCACATCCTGGGCCTCTAGCAGCCCCAGCGGGAGGCAGGAAGGGGCGCCGGTCCCACCGGCGCCCCTTCCTCGCGTCCGCAGGTCCCCCGCCCGGGGGGCCGCCGGCGCCCCCTCCCGGCGCGCGCCCCGGGGGTGTGTTGGCAGGCCCCTGCCGGGGCACAATTCGTCGCATGGGCTCGGCGCTCGATCTCTTCTCTCCGGTTGCGCGTGGCTGGTTCTCCTCGACCTTCGCCGCCCCCACGGCGGTGCAGGAGCAGGGCTGGCGGCGGATCGCCGCGGGCACGCACACCCTGCTGTGCGCTCCCACGGGCAGCGGCAAGACCCTCGCCGCCTTCCTCTGGTCGATCGACCAGCTCGCCGCGGCCGAGCCGCCGCCCCCCGCTGAGCGCTGCCGGGTCCTCTACGTCTCGCCACTTCGCGCCCTCACCCTCGACGTCGAGCGCAACCTGCGCACCCCCCTTCGGGGTATGGCCGTCGAGGCCGAGAGGCTCGGGCTGCCGGTCCCGGAGATCGCCGTCGGGGTGCGCAGCGGCGACACCCCCCCGGCCGAGCGCCGGCTGCTGGTCCGCCACCCGCCGGACGTGCTCATCACCACCCCGGAGTCGCTCTATCTGCTGCTCACCAGCGCGGCCCGCGACACCCTGCGGAGCGTCCGCTGGGTGATCGTCGACGAGATCCACGCCGTCGCCGCGACCAAGCGCGGCGCCCACCTGGCCCTCAGCCTGGAGCGGCTCTCGGCGCTGACCGCCACCGAGCCGCAGCGCATCGGGCTCTCCGCGACCCAGCGGCCGCTCGACGAGGTGGCCCGCTTCCTCGGCGGCTCGTGTCGGGAGGTCGACATCGTCGATGTCACCGGCGCCGGCCGCGGCGCCGGTGGGGGGCGGCTGGAGGTCACCGTCGAGGTGCCGGTCGAGGACATGGCCGACCTCGAGCGTGGCGTCGAGCACGCCTCCGGTCCGGCCTCGGTGATCGGCGAGGCGGGGGCGGTGCCGCGGCGGAGCATCTGGCCGGCGCTGCACCCGCGCATCCTCGAGCTGATCCGCGCCCACCGCTCCACGATCGTCTTCGTCAACTCCCGCCGGCTCGCCGAGCGGCTGGCCTCGCGCCTCAACGAGCTGGCCGGGGAGGAGCTGGTCCGCGCCCACCACGGCTCCATCGCCCGCGAGCAGCGGGTCGAGATCGAGGACGCGCTGAAGAGCGGCCGGCTCCCCGCCCTGGTCGCCACCTCCAGCCTGGAGCTGGGCATCGACATGGGGGCGGTCGACCTGGTCATCCAGGTGGAGGCGCCGGTCGGGGTCAGCGCGGGCATCCAGCGGATCGGCCGCGCCGGCCACCGGGTGGGCGAGCCCTCCCGGGGCGTGGTCCTCCCCAAGTACCGCGGCGACCTGCTGGAGTGCGCCGCCGTGGTCGAGCTCATGCTCCGGGGCGAGATCGAGCACACCCGGGTGCCACGCAACCCCCTCGACGTGCTCGCCCAGCAGATCGTCGCCATGTGCGCGCTCGAGGAATGGGACGTCGGCGAGCTCGCCGCCCTGGTGCGCCGCGCCCATCCCTTCAGCGACCTCGGCGACCGGGCGCTCGAGACCACCCTCGAGATGCTGAGCGGCGCCTACCCCGCCGACGAGTTCGCCGAGCTGCGGGCGCGGCTGGTCTGGGACCGGGTGAGGAACACGGTGCGCGGGCGCAGCGGCGCCCAGCGGCTGGCGGTCACCAACGGCGGCACCATCCCCGACCGGGGGCTCTACCCCGTGACCCTCTTCGAGGACGGCCGCCGGGTCGGCGAGCTCGACGAGGAGATGGTCTACGAGATCCGGCCGGGCGAGACCTTCGTGCTCGGCGCCACCACCTGGCGGGTGGCCGACATCACGCCCACCCAGGTGCAGGTGACCCCCGCCCCGGGCGAGCCCGGCCGCACCGCCTTCTGGCACGGCGACGCCCTCGGCCGCCCGGTCGAGGTGGGCCGGGCGCTGGGCCGGATGTGCCGCGAGCTCGGCGAGGTCGGCGAGGAGGCGGCCACCGCCCGGCTGCGCGAGCGCGCCCACCTCGACGAGTCCGCGGCCCGCAACCTGCTCGCGTACCTCGCCGAGCAGCGCGAGGCCACCGGGGCCGTCCCCGACGACCGCACCGTGGTGGTCGAGCGCTTCCGCGACCAGCTCGGCGACTGGCGGGTGTGCGTGCTCACCCCCTTCGGCGCCCGGGTCCACGCCCCCTGGGCGCTGGCCGCCACGGCGCGGCTGCGCGACCGCCTCGGCGTCGACGTCCAGGCCATCCACAGCGACGACGGCTTCGCCCTGCGCCTCCCCGACGTCGACCACCCGCCGCCCGTGGAGGAGCTGCTGCTCGACCCCGACGAGGCCGCCGACCTGGTCACCGAGTCGCTTGGCGGCTCGGCGCTGTTCGCCGCCCGGTTCCGCGAGAACGCGGCGCGCGCGCTGCTGCTGCCGCGGCGGCGTCCGGGCGAGCGCACCCCGCTATGGAAGCAGCGCCAGCGCAGCCACGACCTGCTCCAGGTGGCGGCGCGCCACGCCTCCTTCCCGATCATCGTCGAGACCCACCGCGAGTGCCTTGCGGACGTGTTCGACATGAACGCGCTGACCACGCTGCTCCGCGAGGTGCGCTCGCGGAGGGTGCGGGTGGTCACCGTCGACAGCGAGCGGGCCTCGCCCTTCGCCACCTCGCTGGTCTTCGACTGGGTGGCGGAGTACATGTACGAGGGCGACCAGCCGCTCGCCGAGCGCCGCGCCCAGGCGCTGGCCCTCGACCGCGAGCTGCTCGCCGAGCTGCTCGGCACCGAGGAGCTGCGCGAGCTGCTCGACCCCGTCGCGGTCGCCGCCATCGAGCTGGAGCTGCAGGCGCTCACCGGGACCCGTACCCCGCGCGACGCCGACGCCGCCGCCGACCTGCTCCGCCGCCTCGGCGACCTCGGTGCCGCCGAGGCGGCCGGGCGCGGCATCGACCCCGCCTGGCTGGCCGCCCTCGAGGGCGAGCGGCGGGCGGTGGCGGTGCGCATCGCCGGGGAGACCCGGTGGATCGCCGCCGAGGACGCCGGCCGCTACCGCGACGCCCTCGGCGTCGCCCTGCCCACCGGCCTCGCCGCCGCCCATGTCGAGGGCGGCGCCGACCCGCTCGGCGACCTGCTGCGGCGCCACGCCCGCACCCACGTGCCCTTCCCGGCCGCCGAGCCGGCGCGGCGCTGGGGGCTGGGCGTGGCCGCCGTGGAGGCGGGGCTGCGCCGGCTGGCGCAGACCGACGGCCTGCTCCACGGCTCCTTCCTCGCCACCGGCGGACCCTCGGAGTGGTGCCACCCCGAGGTGCTGCGCAGCCTGCGGCGGCGCTCGCTGGCGGCGCTGCGCCGGCAGGTCGAGCCGGTGCCGGTGGAGACGATGAGCGGCTTCCTCCCCGCCTGGCAGGGCGTCGACAGCGGGCGGCGGGGGCTGGAGCAGCTGCTCGAGGTGGTGGGCGGCCTCCAGGGCGCGGTGATCCCGGCCTCGACCCTGGAGCGCGACGTGCTCGGCTCGCGGGTGCGCGACTACCAGCCCCGGCTGCTCGACGAGCTCATCTCCCTCGGCGAGGTGGTCTGGGTGGGACGCGGGCCGCTGGGCAGCGGCGACGGCCGGGTCGCCCTCTACCGCCGCGACGACGCTCCCCGGCTGGTGCCCGAGCCCGCCGACCTGCTCGACGGCCCGCTCCACGCCCGGCTCCGCGAGGAGCTGGCGCGGCGCGGCGCCTCCTTCTTCCACGACCTCCACCGCGCCTGCGGCGGCGGCGACCCCGAGGAGCTCACCGACGCCCTCTGGGACATGGTCTGGGCGGGGGAGGTGACCAACGACAGCGCCGCCCCGCTCCGGCTGCTGGGCCCGAGGCCGCGGCGCACCACCGGACGCCGCCCGCTGATGCGCCTCGCCCCGCCGCGCGCTCAGGGGCGCTGGTCGCTGGTCGCCGGGCTGCGCGAGCCGGCGGCGTTGCCGACCGAGCGGCTCCACGCGCTCAGCGCCACCCTGCTCGGCCGCCACGGGGTGCTCACCCGCGAGGCGGTGCTCGCCGAGGGAGTGCCGGGCGGCTTCGCCGGCCTCTATCCGGTGCTGCGGGCGATGGAGGAGGCGGGGCGGGTGCGCCGCGGCTACTTCGTCGACGGGCTCGGCGCCTCGCAGTTCGCCCTGCCCGGTGCCGTCGACCGGCTCCGCGCGGTGCGCGACGAGCCCCCCGGTGCGGTGCTGCTCTCCGCCACCGACCCCGCCAGCGCCCACGGGGCCACCGTGCCCTGGCCGCAGCTCGCCGGCCGCGCGGCTCGCGCCGCCGGCGCCTACGTGGTGCTCGAGAGCGGCCGGCTGCGGCTCTTCCTGGAGCGCGGCGGCCGCGGCCTGCTCACCGCGGGCGAGCCCGGGCCCGAGGCGCTGGCGGCGCTCGCCACCGTCGCCGACCGGGTCGGCAAGCTGGAGATCGTCACCGTCGACGGCGAGCCGGTGCGCGGCTCGGCGCTCGAGGCGGGGCTGCGCGAGGCCGGCTTCGGGCCCTCGCCGCGCGGCATGGTGCTCTGGGGTGGTGCGGGGCGGCGACTGCCCGTCGGCGCGTAGCGCTAGCCGGTCGCGGCGCGTCGTGCGCCGAAGAGCCGCGAGCGCTTGTTCATGCCGACGCCGGCCATCGCCAGCGTGGGCGCCGGTCGCCCCACCGGCACCAGCTGGCTCACCAGCTCGCGAATGCTGCGGCTGATCTCCGTCTCGGGATTGGCGGCGACGAACGGGGTGCCGCGGTTCACCGAGCTGTCCACCACCCTCGGGTCGTGCGGGATCTGCAGGGCGATGGGGAACCTCAGGTTGCCCTCCACCGCCTCCTTGTTGAGCCCGCTGCGCGCATCGCTGCAGTTGAGCGCGAGCAGGATGCGGTCGGCGTCGACGTTCAGCGATTCCAGCACCCTGAGGGTGAGCTTGGTGTCCTTGATCGCGGGGATGCTCAGCATGGTGACGACGATCACCCGCGAGGCCAGCTCGATGGCCTCGATGTTGAGCTCGCCGAGGTGCGACGCGGTGTCGACGACGATGAAGTCGAAGGTGCGCCGGAGCTCCTGCATGACGGTGCGCAGGTGCTCGATGGTGATCAGGTCGGCGAGCTCCGGGCTGCTCGGAGCCAGCAGCACCCGGATGCCCTCCGGCCCGTCGGTGAGCGCGTCCTCGATGAACTCGGGGTCGGTGCTCGCCGTGGAGTCCGCGAGGTCGGTGATGCTGCGGGAGTGATCGAGATTCAGCAGCACGCCGGCGTCGCCGAACTGCAGGTCGAGGTCGACGAGCGCCACCCGCCCTCCCGTCTCCATGCCCAGCGCGACCGCCAGGTTCGAGGCGATGACCGACTTGCCCACGCCGCCCTTGCCGGAGAAGACGAGGAACACCTCGCCGCGCCGCGGTGCGGTGCCGGCACCGGCGGCCGGCGGCGAGGCCGCCGCTGCCGCGACGGCCAGCAGGGCGCTCTTCTTCTGCTCGAGCTGGATGACCCGCCGGATCGCGGCGGTCAGGTCGTCGCCGCTGAACGGTTTGATGAGGAACTCGCGTGCTCCCGCCTGCATGGCGCGGCGGATGTAGTCGCGGTCGCCCTGGACCGACATGATGATGACGGGCGAGCCGGGAATCTCCTCGGCGATCACCTCGGTCGCCTGGAGACCGTCCAGCTGCGGCATGTTGACGTCCATGAGGATGATGTCCGGCTGCAGCCGCCGGGCCTCCTCGATGGCGCGCCGGCCGTCGGCGGCCGTCCCGCAGACCTCGATGTCATCCTCGAAGCCGAGGAGCTTCTGGAGGTTGTCGAGCGTGGCAGGGACGTCATCCACGAGGAGGATGCGGATCATTGGCTCATTTCCCGGGATGCACGGATCCCTGCGGTCGCTGGGGTGGTCTGGGGTCGCCCGATCAGTATCGGGATCGCCCGTCCCCCGTCCGGTCACCCTCGTGCATAGCGCCGGTCACAGGATGTGTCTGAATTCGCGCGCGTGGCGAAGGGCGTTGTCCGGGTCCGCGGACCAGCGCCCTCGCAGATGGCTCTGAAAGTGGTCCGGACAGAGCCGTCCCACGCCGGCGTTGTGCAGCGACAGGGCGCAGGCGCGGCAGCCGGACACCTCGTCGAGGTGACGCACCTCCACGAGCCGCTCGGGATGGAGACGCTTCCCGCAGTGCAGGCACTGCTCGCGCCGACGGCGCATCCGCAGCGCATCGAGCAGGCCGGAGGAGGAGACCGCCCTGGCCTCGCCGACGATCAGCCACGCGGGAGTGCGTCCCGGCGCCTGGGAGGCCGGGGCGTCGTGAGCCGGCCCGGCTTCCGGAACGCGGTCGGACGGTCGCCATGGCGTGCGCGGACACTGCATACGGCGACAAGCCTCCGAGGGGGCTCTCCCAGGTTCCTTCGGTGACCCGGCCACCTCGCCGGCGGCGAGGCCCGTGGCTTTGCGTCCCCACCTCACGATGGGTTTGCCGTTTCGAGAGCCGCGGCTGAGTCTAGCCCTCCCTGTCGCAGGCGCCGACGGGCGTTCCACTCCGTAACGCCCACCGCGCCGAGACGGCTGCGCGACACGGGACCGGACCGGCAGACTGACACCGACACCGCGACATCCACGGCCGGCCAGGGAGGCGCCGCGTGCCCGAGGGCGACACCATCTGGCGCACCGCCGCAGCGCTGCGGGTGCGCCTCGCCGGGCGCACCGTGCTCCGGGCCGCGCCGGCGGCGTTGGAGCGCCTCACCGGGCGCAGCGTCGAGTCCGTCGAGGCCAACGGCAAGCACCTGCTCATCCGCTTCGCCGCCCAGCCGCCCAGCCCGACGCTGGTGCTCCACTCCCACATGCGCATGACCGGCGCCTGGCACCTGTACGCGCCCGGTGAGCGCTGGCGCAAGCCCGCCCACCGTGCCCGCGCGGTGCTCGAGGTCGAGGGCGCGGTGGCGGTCTG
>JAQBPH010000688.1:0-5473 GCA_028287625.1 Chloroflexota bacterium
CGCCTCGCTGCGCGACTGCGTCCCCGTCACCGCCGCCACCCAGAGAGCCGCGGCCGCGCTCCCCGGCCACGTCGACAGCCTGAGCGTCGGCGGCCACGCCGTGCTCGTCTACGTGCCCGGCGCCGACGCCGCCCTCGCCACCACCCGCTTCCCGGTCGTCTACTTCCTGCACGGCTCGCCGGGCACCGCCCAGGACTGGATCAGCGGCGGCGGCATGCCGGCGATGCTCGACGGGATGATCGCCTCCGGCCAGCTGCCGCCGATGATCGCCGTCTTCCCCGACGACCAGGGGGTGACCGCGGACGACTCCTGGTGGGGCGACACCGCGGTGGGCGACACCGTCGAGAGCTGGCTGGTCGACACCCTGGTGCCGGCCGTCGACACCCGCTACCGCACCCTCGGCGCCCGCTACCGGGGCATCGCCGGGCTCAGCGCCGGAGGCTTCGGCGCGGTGAACATCTCCCTCCAGCACCCCGGCCTCTTCAGCTGGGTGGCGAGCTACTCCGGGGTCTTCACCGCCCCCGCCAACCTCTTCGGCGCCGCCGCCGCCGCGAACAGCCCGCAGCTCACCGCCGCCGCCCTCCCCGCCGCCGAGCGCGTCCCCCTCTACCTCGGCCAGGGCGCCGCCGACTGGGAGTTCGGCCCCGACACCACCCGGTTCGTCGCCACCGTCCAGGCGCTGGGCTGGGCGCCGCTGCACGCCGAGGTCGTACCGGGACCGCACGGCTGGCAGGCGTGGACGGTCGAGGCCCGGGACAGCCTGACCTGGCTGGGCACGCTCTGGACCCCGAGCTGCTGAGCCCGGGCGCCGAGCGTCAGTTGCTCGGGGGCTTCGCCTGGCTCGCCCCCGCGGCCTCCCGGGTCGGCGAGGCCGAGGTGTTCGGGGTCGGCGGCAGGACCAGCACGTAGCCGTCCGGCAGGGGCGTCGCGGTGGGGATCGTCGAGGCCGGCCAGGGCGAGTCGGTCCCGCAGGCGGTCAGCGCCGACCCGAGCAGGGCGAGCGTCCCGATCAGCACGCGGAGTCCGGCCACACTGATTCAGACTTGACCGCGGCCCGGATCTTGCGCCAACCGCCCCTGACCGTCTGGGTAAGCTTGCGAGATCGTGGAGACCACGGCCCCTGAGACGGAGACCGGTGAGCCCGGGGTGACCCGGGCGGTGCCGGCGCGGGCGCGGCTGGACCGGCTCGCCCGGCACCGCCTCACCCGGACCGGGCTGGCCCTCGCCGCGGTGCTGGTGCTGTGGCTGCCCACCCGCGGCTGGTTGAGCGGCTGGGCGGTGGGGCTGGGCATGGACGAGCAGCGGGGAGCCCTGGTGGCCGCGCTGCTCGCCGTCCTCGCCGGCTCGGGGGCCGCCACCCTGCTGGGCAGCCGCCCCGGACCGGCGCGGGCCGGCGGCCTGCTCGGCCTGGTCGCGGTCGAGGTGGTGCCGTTCCTGGCCGGCGCCGCCCGCACCGGCCCCACCGGCGGCCTGGCGACGAGCACGGTCGCCTTCGGGTGGGTGGCCCAGCCGCTGGGAATGCTGCTGCTCGGCTGGATCGCCGCCACCGCCGGGGCCGGGATCGGGGTGCTGCTGCGCGCCGACGTGCTCGGCCTCTGGGGCCGCCTCCGCCGGGGGAGGCGCGCCGTGCCGCCGGTGGTGGCCGGCCTCGCCCTCGCCGCGGTGGTGGCCGTGCCCGCCGCCACCACCGCCCTCCAGGACGGCTCGCTCACCGCGCTCTACAGCTACTCGGCCCCCGGGTCGGCTCATCTCAGGCACGGCAGCCACTCCGGGCCGGGAGTGGTGGCCTCGGTGAACGGAGGGCTGCACCCGCCCGCGGGCCGCATCGACCCGATCTCCGTGGGCGGCCGCAGCGTCCGGGTGTACCTTCCCCCCTCCTATGCGCTGCAGCCCGGCACGTCCTTCCCGGTGGTGTACTTCCTCCACGGGTATCCCTCGACCGAGCTGCAGTGGCTGAGCGGAGCACAGCTCCCGGGGGTGCTCGACCAGCTCATCGCCGCGCGGGTGGTGCCGCCGCTGCTGGCGGTGCTCCCCGACGGGAACGGCAGGGCCACGTCCGACGCCGAGTGGGGCGACACCGTCCGCGGCGACCGGATCGAGGAGTGGCTGGTCGACTCGGTGGTGCCTGCCGTCGACGCCCGCTACCGCACCCTGGGAGCCCACCACCGCGGCATCGCCGGGCTCAGCGCCGGCGGCTTCGGCGCCCTGAACATCGCCACCCGCCATCCCCGGCTCTTCGACTGGGCGGCGAGCTACTCCGGCTACGTCCTGGCGCGCCGCGACCTCTTCGCAGGCCCCTCCGCAGCGGCGAACAGCCCGCTGCTGACCGTGATCCGCGTCGCCGTCCAGGAGCGCATGCCCCTCTACGTCGGCGTCGGCACCGGCGACGGCCGCTACCTCGACACCAACCAGGGGTTCGCCGCCGAGCTCCACCGCCTCGGCTGGGAGCCGGTCTCCTTCGACGTGGTGCCCGGCGGCCACGGGTGGGCCGCCTGGCGCCTCGAGCTGGTGCACAGCCTCGAGTGGCTGGGCACGCTGTGGCCCGCGCCGGCGGAGCAGCCGCCCGCCGGCACGGCGGTGGAGTGAGCCGCTCGTCAGTCGAGGAGGGTCGGCCGCGTCCAGGCCTCGCCCCGCACGTGCTGGGCGAGGAAGGCCAGGACCGTCGAGTACCAGACCTTCGCGTGGTTCGGGCTGAGGACCCAGTGGTTCTCGTCCGGGAAGTACAGGAACCGGTGGGGGCTCGACCCGTCCTCGGCCGTGGACCGGGAGGTGAGGTCCCACCACAGCCGCAGAGCCTCGCCGATCGGCACGCGGTGGTCCCTGTCCCCGTGCACGACGAGCATGGGAGTGACGATGGCGTCCACGAAACGGTGCGGTGAGTTGGCCTCGGCCATCTCCGGGCTCATCTCGCGCCGCCAGTAGAAGGCCGCGTCGGTGGTGGGCCCGAACTGGTCGAGGGCCCAGAGCGATGCGTGGGTGACGATCGCCGCGAAGCGGTCGGTGTGCCCCGCGACCCAGTTCGCCATGTAGCCGCCGAAGGAGCCTCCCATCGCGGCGGTGCGCCCGGCGTCGATGTCCACGCGCGCCTCGGCGGCGTCGGTGATCGTCATCAGGTCCGTGTACGGCGCGCCGCCCCAGGCTCCCCAGCCGCGCCGGACGAAGTCGATGCCGTATCCCGTCGACAGCGCAGGGTCGGGCAGCAGCACGGCGTAGCCCCGGGCCACGGCGAGCCAGGGGTTCCAGCGCCACGACCACGCGTTGAACGAGGCGAGGGGGCCGCCGTGGATCCAGAGCAGGAGGGGTGCGGGCGCCTCCGCACCGGCGCCGTGCGGCAGCGCGAGCCACGCCCGCAGCGGGGTTCCGTCCGCGGCGGTCGCGGTGACCTCCTCGAGCCGTCCGGGCACCTGCACGCTCATCCCGAGCGCCTCGGCCGGGCCGGGCAGGGCCTCGACCGGCGACGCGCCGTCCAGCGCGACCCGGACCGGGACGGGCGGGGAGCCCATCGTCGAGCGCAGCGCGTACGCCCAGCGCCCGTCCGGCGACACCGCGACGTCCGTGTAGGCGCCGTCGACGGTCAGCCGGGAGGGTGCCCCGGTGGCGGCGTCCACGCGCCAGAGCGGTGACCGGCCCTGGTCGTCCGCGACGACGACGAGCGCCGCCCCGTCGGGCGTCCAGCGGGCGCCGTGCGGCCACCGGTCCCACCCCGCGGTCAGCGCCCGGACCTCGCCACCGGCGACCGGGACGACGCCCAGCCAGGAGTCGCCGGGATCCTGTGGGGTGGACCGGCGGTGCACCCCGACGGCGACCTGCGTCCCGTCGGGTGAGAGGCGCGGTGAGCCGTACTCGTGGTCGGGGTCGCCGGCGATCAGGCGGCGCTCGCCGCTCGCCACGTCGATCGCCACCACCGTGGATCGCTCGGACGCCGCGGGCTCCGCCACCGTCCACTCCGCGACCAGGGTGCGGCCGTCCGGCGTGATGTCCCAGCTCGCCTCGTCGTGCACCGCCCGGCCGGCGTGGCCGGTGACGTCCCGGAGGTCGAGCCGCGCGTCGCCGGACGCGAGGTCCCCGGGGGCGCCGGCAACCAGCAGGCGGGTCCGGTCCGGCCCGAGGTCGTGGTCCCAGAACCGGACCGGGTACTCCTCGTGCAGGATCGCGGAGACCTTGCCCTCCTTCCGACTCTTCCGGATCTCCCGGTCGCTCTCCGCGTCCGTGGAGGACGGCATCATCGCCGAGCCGAGCGCGACCGTCCCGGCGTCCCGGGCGACGACCACGCCGCGCACGCCCCCCGGCATCGAGGCCACCACCCGGGCATCGCCCCCGCCCGCGGGGAGCAGCCAGAGGGACGCCTTCTCCTTCTCCTTCTCCGCGCCGTCACCCTCGGCGTCGGGCTCCGGTCGTGCCGAGACGAAGAGCAGGTCACCGGACGGCGTGAACGCGGCCTCCGACTCGCCCTTGGCGCTGCGGGTCAGGCGCCGGGCGGGCCGGCGACCGTCGGGGTCGACCTCCCACAGGCCGGTCACGTAGCGCGTCCCCCTGCGGTCCGGCGTGGCGACGCCGACGACGAGCCGGCGCCCGTCCGGCGACAGCCAGAGCCCGCTGACACGCGGCAGCCCGACGTAGGCGTCGAGGTCGGTGAAGGGATCGGTGGGTCGGTCACCCACGCTCGTGCTGTCGCTCATGCGCTCTCCCCACGGTGGTCTCCGACCCTACCACCGAGACGACGGACCCGCGCTCGCCGGGGCCGCAGGCCTCCACCCGTCACCGCAGCACCTCGAGGCCGACGCCGCCGCCCGCCCCCCGGGCGAGCACGCGGCCGATCTCGGTGAGGTGGCGGCGCCACAGCTCCTCCGCGGCGGGGGCGTCGCCGGCATCCACCAGCTCGACCAGCCGGTGGTGCGCACGCTCGGCGCGGCGGCGCTTCTGCTCGGTCAGCGCGGTCCGGTGCTCGCGCACGTACCGGCCCGCGGCCTCGGCGTAGAGGCTCTCCAGCATCGAGCTGAGCAGGCTGATGGTGCGGTTGCCGGCCAGCTCGACCACCAGCCGCTGGAAGCCGGCGTGGATCGCGACCGCGGCGCCGAGGTCGTCGGGTTCGCCGGCATCCTCGAGATACGCGCGGAGTCGGCGGGCGAGGGCGGCGTGGTCGGGCCGGGCGGCCAGCCGGGCCGCGGCCGGAGCCTCGAGCACGGTGCGCGCCTCGTAGACGTCGGCCAGCGAGACCGCCTCGTACTGGAGGATGAGCGAGACGTACCGGGCGGCGACGGCGCTGTCGGGCGCGTTCACCCGAGCGCCGCCGTGGACCCCGCGGCGGACGCTGATCAGCGCCTCGGATTCGAGGATGCGGAAGGCCTCGCGCAGGGTCGGGCGGGAGATCCCGAAGTGGCCCATCAGCGCGGTCTCGCCGGAGAGCGAGTCACCCTCGCGGAGCTCGCCGCGGATGATGCGCCGGCGGATGTGCGCCGCCACCAGCTCGGCG